>NZ_JAHIDY010000003.1:0-98988 GCF_018732265.1 Pseudomonas sp. TAE6080 | reverse complement strand
TGCTATTATAGTTAACTCATTGAAATCAGTCAAGTTTTTGTCCTGAATCTAACTCGTAAGCAGCGCACTTTAACGACCACTCGGAGCCGTGAACATAAGGCGTTTCTGAGTTTGCTTGTGGGGATGCCATCACCCATTGGTCAAATAGCCGGGGGGCTTTTTTGCTGTGAGATGTGCCAGGAGGACATCGCTGGACTATTGGCGGTAGTGGTTAGCAGACAGCGGCACATCTTGAAGTCTGTGAGACCGCAAGCACGAACTCTGAAGAAGAGAAAGGGGTTTTCATAGCGAGTGCCATGTCGTTGCTTTGTCGAGCGTTACCGGATCGCAACCCGGCAACTTACATCGTTGTGTAGGAGAGCCCGGCAACCGATTGGGGTTATGACGGAAGAACCCAGGCTGCTCGGGCAAGGCGCAACCTTGAGTCGCCGCTCCTTTAACCAGCCACAGATCCTCATGAAGGCTGCACTGTCCATCAATCGAAACTGGAAGATGACCCACAAAAAATATATCGTGCCTCTTATTACTGAGAGGTTAAGCCATGGACTTCAACGCCGTCCGCATGTTCGTCAGCGTAGCGCAGACCGGCAGCCTGTCAGCTGCCGCCGAGCGCCTGGATATTCCATTGCCGACCTTGAGCCGGCGTATTCGCGAGCTTGAACAGCAACTGAAAGTGCAACTGCTCGAACGCTCTGTACGAGGCACCAGGCTCACCGATTCGGGGATGCGGTTGTACGAACATGCCAGTCGCGGCATTGAAGCGTTGGCCGAGGGCGAACAGGCGGTGATCAGTGATCAGGCGCTGCTCAAAGGCCGCCTTCGGTTGTCATTACCACCTTCGTTTGAGCCCTGGTGGGATGTCTTGTCGGCGTTCCAGCGCCGCTATCCACAGGTCCAGGTCAGCGTCCATACCACCGAGCGGCGTATCGACTTGATCGAGGATGGTGTCGATGTGGCGTTGCGGGTCGGCATGATTGCCCACGAGACCATGGTTGCCCGCCGCCTGCTGAACTATCGCCACTGGTTGGTGGCCAGTCCGACGCTGATTGAAAGGCTGGGTATGCCTGCCAGTGTCGAGGCTTTGCACGGTTATCCCTGTGGCACCTGGAGTCAGGGAACCTGGCAGTTGGGAAGCGTGGAATTCAAGCCGCAGGCCATGTTGACCACGAATGACTATGCGCATTTGCGCAGCCGGGCGTTGGCCGGCGATCTGGTGACGGAGCTCCCGCCTTTTCTAGCCGGGCCCGCCATCCGCGAAGGGAAGCTGCTGGTGCTGCTACCTGAGCATCCACTGCCGGAGCAGCAGATCAACCTGATCTACCCATCACACCGTCATCCGTCGGCTATCGTGCGGGCGTATTTGGATTTTGCGCAGGGGTACGTGGAATATTTGGCGAGCGCGTCGTCAATGACCATTTTGGCTCCAGTCAGTTATTAAATCCGCAGACTATTCGCAGGGAAGCGATCAATGCGTTATTTACTTGGATGTCTGGTTTTGCTGGCAACAGCCGTTGCGGTCGCTGGCGACCGTGCTGTGACTTCGGGTTCACATCTCCAGGGTAGGAATGGTCACCTGGCCACATTCGATCAGTTGGCCAGCAGTCACTTGAAGTCCATTATTTGGTTTGGCGGCATACCCGGCAAGAAAGCCGATGGCTACCAAGACGATACAGAGCAGGGATCTTCGGATAATCATCGGGAATTCGCTGAGTCATTGGTATGAAAACATGCAGCACTGAGTCCCGATTGTGAAAAAGGTTCCTGGCGTGCGTTACGCACCAGCCACCCTGATCAGTCATTTGTCTGCTGCTGAGGCGCCACAAATATTTCCCCTACGTTTTTGCGATTCCACATATCCGCCACGTCTCCCATCGTCAAGGGCTCGCCACTCTTGATCCAGGCCATGAACGGCCGGTCGAACCTGAACGACTCCCCGCACTCGCCGACCAGAAACTGGCGAACCTTTTGCGTATTTCGGTAGTGCTTATCCAATGGGGTGGTGCGGGTGATGGGGCCGGAGTGCCAGTCGAAGATCATTGCCATTCCTTTGGTGATTAAGATGTGAGCGGTATGAGCGGCGTAGCCCCCTGGCTACCGGGAAAGGCCACAGTTCATCACCACCATCCCGATATCGGCCTTGTCGGTACTGAACGGTATTTCTCCTCGCACCTCGAACCCGCAGCTTTCATAGAAACGCTGCGCACTGGCATTGGACTTCAGCACCTCCAGCCAGATAGAGCCTTGCTGACGGTTTTTTGCTGACTGAAAAATGAACTGCAAGAGCTGCTTCCCGTAGCCTCGGCCGGCCTGTGTTTTGAGGAAGTAGACTTTCTGAAGCTCAGCACCAACCTGTCCAGGCAAGGGCATGGGTTTGGACCAGTTGATCTTGGCAAAGCCTACGCCTTGGTTGTCTGCATCAAATGCCATAAGCCAGCAATGACAGGCAGGCGACTCGATTGATTGCTGGAGTTCGCGGATTGAGAAGTCTTTGTTCAGGAAGTCCTGCATGCCCGCAGCGCTCCAGATGTCAGAGAAATGCTCTCGATAGGTCTCCATGCCGAGATTCCGAAGTAGGGGGATGGCTTCTATGGTTGCTTCCCTAATGCCGATCACTGTTTTGCTCCCTGTCTGAATTATCGGATGCGGCTGCTACTCGATTGCTCCTTTGGGTCAAAACCGGTTTTCAGTTGTTCGATACTCACCTGATAGGTCTCACCCGTCGCCAGCGTTACGCTGACCCAAAGTGGCGGGTCAGTTTGTTTGTAATCCGCCCGACGTTGCCTAGGCGGTGATCATCGTCGTCGTTTCAGGCAATGCTTGGTGGTTGATAACAGAAAGGTAATCTTCAAGCTACCTTGGTGAAAGGGTCGGTTCGTTAATCTCAAGTCTGGAAAGTTTGCTGTAGTGACTTGAGAGATAAACCCTATGAACCTGTTAAAACTAAGTATTGCTGCATTGATGTTGTCACTGTCCACGGCCGCGCTCGCCACGGGAGGCGGTGACCGTGTGTTCGACCAGATGATGAGCGATAACCAGAAAGCCATGGCCGCTTATGCGGCAAAAAAAGGCAAGGACGAGCCCCAGGTCCAGGGCTATCGCTACGGGATGAAGCTGGACATCGCCAAGGTGGTCAACATAACGCCACCGATCCGCTCCTGTGACATCGTGCCATCGCGCATGACCTACGAGGATTCGGGCGGCAAGCTCAATACCATCGAATATAAAGTCATGGGGCAGTGCCGTAATAATGGCCGCTGAAAGGTTGCCTTATGACTGCACCGCCACCGTTGATTGACCGTGAGCTGGCGCAACGTTTTCTGACATGCGTACGTTGTGCCAGTTTTCGCCAGGCCGCCAGAAGCCTGAATATCCGCGCCGCAGTGCTGCGCAAACAAATGATCCACCTGGAAAGCCATCTGGATAGCCCGCTGTTTGTGTATCAGGACAGCGCCCTGCGCCTGACCCTCAAGGGGCAGCGTCTGCAAGCGGCACTGGTGGCGCGTTTTGGCGATGTGCAACCACCGGCGAGCGTCTTGCCTCAACCGTTGTTGCGCCTGGCCGTGGAAGATTCCCTCATGCACGATCTGCTGGCGCGTGAGGTCTTGGATTTCATGCGCAAGCACCCGGCAATGCAGTTGGAAGTCATCCCGTTGACGGGCGAGCCAACGCGTCAGGCCGATATCATGGTGTGGCTGGCCGATCCTGGTCGCCCGCGGCCTTCCCCTGGGTTTGCCATGACCACGCCGCAACGGCTGGCACGCATTGATTACAGCCCGCATATTGCCAAGCGCTACTGTCGCGGTAACCGTTTGCCGGCGCAAATCGCAGACCTGTCTGACTTTATGCTGGTACAAGGTCGTACGAATGCTCCGGTGGCGGCTTTTGAGCCCTGGAACCGCCTGGTCAAACAGCGCCAGAGGGCAGTAGCCCAGGTGCATTCCCAGGCGTGGGTGCGGGAGTGGGTCAGGCACAGTGCCTGTGTCGGCTTGTTGCCAAACTACATCACCCATCTGGACAAGACGCTGCTGGGCCTGACGCCGTTATTCAGCGAACGCATGGAGCGGCTGGCATGGCTGTCCACTGCGCCCTTGACGGCCGAGCAACCTCATGTGCAAGCGTTGGTGGCGCTGATTCACAAAGCCTTTGACGAGCGCAGTGATTGGTTTGAAAGAGTGGTCGGCTAGCCCCCTTGAGGTGGAGGAGTGTCATCTGAGTCAGCAGCAACTTTAATCATTCTGAAATATTTGGCGAGATCCTTTGGAAGTTGCTGGGCCCTTTGTTTATAAGGCCTGCGTCGTGATTCAAGAGCGAAAGTCGTCACCGTCACAAAAGTGTCTTTTAAATAAACCCAAACCGTCATCTGCTCTTTGGAAGCTCCCCGTCGCCAAGTTGTACTTAACGATAACGAGGGGAAGTTGATGTCGATTAGCGATTCGAAATACGTTGGATTCACTCAGTTGAGCCTGGCCGTCATGGGCAGTGTATTGGCCATGTCGGTTCAGGCTGGCACGGTGACCACCGATGGTGCTGATATCGTGCTGAAAACCAAGGGCGGCCTCGAAGTTGCCACCGCCGACAAAGAGTTCAGCTTCAAGTTGGGCGGGCGTATCCAGGCTGATTACGCCAGGTTCAATGACTACTACACCCGTAACGGTAACTCGGCAGACGCCGCCTATTTTCGTCGGGCCTACCTGGAGTTTGGTGGTACGGCCTACAAGGACTGGAAGTATCAGATCAATTACGACCTGTCCCGTAACGTGGGCAATGACAGCACAGGCTACTTCGACGAAGGCAGTGTGACTTACACCGGGTTCAATCCACTGAATCTGAAAGTCGGTCGTTTCTACACGGATTTCGGCCTGGAGAAAGCCACCAGTTCCAAGTGGGTCACGGCCCTGGAGCGCAACCTTTCCTACGACGTGGCGGAGTGGATCAACGACAACTCCGGCATGGGCGTACAGGCCACCGGCGTCGTAGGGAGCATGGCCTACTTGTCCGGCAGCGTATTCAGCGAAAACAACAACGACACCGACGGTGACAGCGTCAAGCGCTACAACCTGCGTGGTGTGTTTGCGCCGTTGCATGAGTCCGGCAATGTGCTGCACGTGGGGCTGCAATACGCCTACCGTGACCTCAAGGATGCAGCCATCGACACCCGTATCCGTTCACGCATGGGTATGCGTGGCGTCGAGACCAATGGTGGCAACAGCGCGGGCACCAACGGTACCCGCTCGGTATTTGGCGGCAGTGCTGCCCAGCAGGGTTTGTGGCAGGACGATTCGGTGTGGGGCCTGGAAGGCGCCTGGGCGCTGGACGCGTTCTCGGTACAGGGCGAATACCTGCGCCGGACGCTCAAGGCCGATGCCGCACGCAGTGACATCAAGGCCAGCGGTTATTACGCGCAGATGGCCTACACCCTGACCGGCGAGCCACGCCTCTACAAACTCGATGGCGCCAAGTTCGACTCGATCAAGCCGCAGAACAAACAGATCGGCGCCTGGGAGGTGTTCTACCGCTACGACGCGTTTACTGTCGAGGACGACAATGTGGTGGTCAGCACCAACGTGCGCCAGGTCGGCGACAGCGAGGGCAAGGCACACACCCTGGGGGTCAACTGGTACGCCAACGAAGCCGTCAAGGTCAGTGCCAACTACGTCAAGGCCCGCACGGATAACGTCAGCAACACCGTGGGCGATGACACGGGCGATGGCATCGTGATGCGCTTGCAATACGTGTTCTAGAACACGCAGGAAAGTGGGGTGCCGATGGGGCAGTGTTGATGCCCATCGGTGCCATCCTGGCAGTGTTTCATCGAGAAGGGTTCTCGGTCGCTACGTTGCTCATGTCCAGAGTCATCCCGCACTTTCTCACCACACAGTTGACGGTCTTTGCCATCACGTTGTTCGTGCTGTCGCTGGGGCGCGTTGACCAAGAACCAAAGGCCCTGGTGCTTGATCTGATTCGCCGGGCTTTTAGTCCCAATCCTATTTGCTTCTTTTTTGGCACTGATAAGCTTTTTTCCTGGAAACAGTCTCGGGAAATTCTTGTCATGATCTTAAATGCCGCCGTGCCCAACGAGTTCAACGCCTTGCGCGTCATCACGTTGGCAACCGACGCTACCTGCGCAAGTCGGCTCTCCGGCGCCTTGAGTGCTATGGGTATTACGCCTCTGGCCAATGTTGAGTCCTTGAGCGCAATGCAGGCCTGGCTGGATGAAAGCCCGGTCGATGTCATCGTCTGCGAAATTCGGCTTGGGTGCGACGATGGGTTGATGCTGCCCAGCCTGCTCAAGGGGCGGTATGACGCTGGCACTCTGACGCAGTTGCCGAGTATTTTCTGGACGGGTGAAACCACCTTGAATGCTCGGGCGCAAGCGGTCGATGGGGCCTGTGTACCGCCTCGACAAGGTAGCAACAATCAATTCTGGATCAGACACATTGGCGGGGTGGCCGTGAGCGCACTGGAGTCCCATGCGCGTCTGGCCCGCACCGCGGGTATTCTGGTGGAGATCCTGCGTGACGGCACGCCTCTGGAGCTGGGCGATGCCTTGCGAGCCGTGATGCTGACCCGCGCAGAAGCCGACCCCAAGTTGAACATGGCCACCTTCGACGCCCTGGCCGAGGATGAAGTGATCAATGCCCTGACCACAGGGGAGGGGCTGCGCTTCGTGTTCCAGCCACAGTTCGAACTGTTGAGCCGGCGTGTGGTGGGCGCCGAGGCGTTGGTGCGCTGGAAGCATCCGCAGTTTGGTGAAATACCGCCGTCAGTGCTGATGCCCCTGGTCAACCGGCTGGGCTTGGACCTGTTGCTGTTCAGCCTGGTTGAAATGTGGACCATCCGGGTCATGCTGGCCCTCAAGCGTGAACGCATCTGGATTCCCATTGCGGTCAATGCGTCGGCGAAAACCATTTGCACCCCGCACTTCGCTGACAGTATGGCGGCGCGTATGCGGCAGGCCGACCTGCCAACCCGGCTGCTGAAAATCGAACTCACCGAGGATGTGCCTGAGCCGGATGAACTCTTGCTGTCGGCTTCGCTGACGGCCATTCGCACCAAGGGTTTTCAGGTGTCCCTGGATGACTTTGGTACTGGGGCGGCCACCTTGAATTTGTTGGCAAACCTGTCGTTTGATGAGATGAAAATCGACGGCTCGTTCGTGCGGGCTGTCGAGCAGCATGCCTCGTCACGCAAGGTGATCGCAGGCATCGTCAATTGGGCGGGCTTGCTCAATTTGAACCTGGTGGCCGAGGGCATCGAGGATGAGTCCACCATCCCGTTGCTGCACCGCTTGGGATGTCGCGTCGGCCAGGGGTATGCCCTGGCTCGGCCAATGGAAATCGATGCGTTCCTGGGTTTCGTGATCGAGCAGGGAAAACCCCAGTAACGCGCCTCCGCTCGCCTTCAGTCCTAAGACTGATGGTGTTTTTAGGAGTGCTCCGATGTCCATTTCTGCGTTATTGCCTTAAATTTCCATCATCGAATTTTTTATCGAGGGCTCCAGGAATTAGTGCCTCTTTGCGTCGGGTAATTATTGCTTGCTGTAATTGACTTGAGAAATCGACTGTTCACCGGGCAACTTTAAAGTTTGTCTGTGGGCACTTTTTTGCGTAAACAAAAGTTCGCCCGTTACTCTTTTAGTGTGCGATTGCTCAGTTGCACGGATGTAATTGATGTTGTAGGTCCGTCAGCCATGACGGCAACTTACCAATGATGAATGGGTGTTATTCATCTTTTTGCTCGTTATACAGAGTGTCCTGTGATCTATGAAACGCTTACAAATTGCTTTGCTGGATGATCATGCAATCGTGCGACATGGTTTGGTCAATCGGCTGGTGCAGGAGCCTGACTTTGAAGTGGTCGGCGTCTATTCCCGCACGCGTGACCTGCTGGCAGGGCTGGCGAAAGATCCGGCACAGGTACTGTTGTTGGACTACGTGCTTGGGCCGAATGAGTTGGACGGAGTTTTACTGATTCGCGCACTGCGGGTGAAGTTTCCACAATGCCGCATTCTGGTGTTCTCCACGCACCATGATGCCGCCACCGTGATCCTGGCCCTGCGTGTCGGCGCCCGGGGCTTTCTCGGGAAGGGCGAAGACATGACCCAGTTGATCGATGCGGTACGGCTGGTGGCCTCGGGGGCGGTGTACCTGAGTCCGGACATGGCTTATCGGGTGGCCGAAGCGACGGCTGTCACTTATGACGGGGAGGCCAGGAGTCGTGAGGACGCATTGCGCTTTGTCAGTCTGTCTGCCCGTGAGCAGGAAGTGATCCGCTGTTACCTGACGGGCATGACCATCACCGAAATTGCCGAGAAATTCAATCGCAGTATCAAGACCATCAGCTCACAAAAGGCCTCGGCCTTTCGCAAGTTGGGTGTGATGTCGAACAACGAGTTGTTCAAGATCAAGCACATCATTGAGGGTGTGTGAGCCCGTTGGCTTTGTGCGCCGTGTCATTTTCCGTTTGTTACATATACTCAAGTACGTATCAGACGTTGTATCGCAGAGTTATCCCTGTTTTCCAGCAGCACCGCGTGTGCTGGGCTGAGTGGGCTTGATCACGATGAAACCTATACGTATTGCTTTACTCGATGACCACGCTGTTGTTCGCCATGGCCTGGCCAATACCCTGGCCGCCGAGACGAACTTTGAAGTGGTAGGCATTTATGAGCGCAGCCGAGACCTGATCGCCGGTCTCGCCACGGCGCCTGCCGACCTGTTGCTGCTGGATTTCTCCCTGAGCCCCGATGAGTTGGACGGCGTGTCGCTGATCCGCGCCTTACGGGTCAAGTTTCCTGCTTGCCAGATCCTCATCCTGTCCAGCCATCACGACCCGGCGACCGTGGGCCTGGCCATGCGCGTCGGTGCCCGGGGGTTTGTTGGCAAGGGCGAAGACATGGGCCAGTTGCTCAAGGCCATCCGCAAAGTGGCTTCGGGGGCGGTGTACCTGAGTACCGACATGACCTATCGCCTGGCCGAAACCGTCACCAGCGATACCCGCAAGGCTTCGGACGAGGTGCCGGACGCACTGATCCTGGCGGAGTTGACCAGTCGCGAGCAGGAAGTCATCCGCTGTTACCTGGCAGGCATGACCATCACGGAAATCGCCGAAAAATTCAATCGCAGCATCAAGACCATCAGTACCCAGAAAACTTCGGCGTTTCGCAAGCTGGGGGTCACGTCGAACAACGAACTGTTCAAGCTCAACAAGATCATTGGTTCGCCATGAGGCAGTGGCTATGTGGGGGTGTGCTGCTGTGGTTGATGGGGGGAACGCCTGGCCTTTGTGCAGGCCCCATTCAGTTGAGCGAACAGGAGCAACGCTGGATAGAGCAGCATCCGGTGCTACGGGTGGGCGTGGTCGAGGACCTGATTCCTTTCGAGTACATGAGTGAGGGGATACTGCGAGGCCGCTCAGCGCAGTATCTGCAATTTGTGACGGATGCCACGGGTCTCAAATTCACGTATGTACCGGGAAAGACCCTGGAGATACGCGAGAAAATGCTCCTTGAAGGTCAGGTCGACCTGTTGTCCTCTTATCTGCACTTCAGGACTGAGCCGGTCACTGAAGGCTTTACCGCGCTGACCTATCACACCACCGCGCCGATCATCGTGACGCGCGTCGACAGCCCCGGCATTTTTGATCTGGATCAACTGCAAGGTAAAACCGTAATGATCCCCGACGTTGATCATTACGAGCAGATATTCGGGGCAACGGGGGGCTACGCCAACCTGATCAAAAGCACCTCGGCCCTGGAGATGCTGACCCGCGTCGAGGATGGCAGGGCCGATGCAGTGGTCGCTTCCGAAACCTTCCTGATGCCTTATCTGTATCGGCAGTTCCAGGGCGTGCTGGAAACGTCGGGCGTGGTTGGGAGCCAGATACTGGATGTCAGCATGGCAGTTCGCGATGATCAGGTCATATTGCTTTCGATCCTTGGGAAAGTCCTGGGATCAATCACCGCCGAGCAACGCAATGAGATCTATAAACACTGGTATCAAGAGCTGGACCTGGATGTTCCGACTCTGTTAACCATCGCCAGCCACTACTTGCATATCCTGATTCTCGGGGCGTTGGTGCTGACCAGTTTGTGTGTGCTGGTCTATCGCGGTCATCGCCAGCGCTTGAAGGCGGTGCGTAACGAGCAGGAAAAAACCATGTTCCTGGCGGTCATGGGCCATGAAATACGTTCACCGATGAATGCCGTGCTGGCGGCCATGGAGTTGCTGGGGCACACCCGGCTCAATGAGCAGCAGCGCCACTTTGCGCACCTGGCCAATAGCGGCGCCAACGCCTTGGTGCGCTTGCTTGATGATGTGCTGCACACGCCTGACTCGGGTGCCAGGGCCTTGCGCCTGAGCGTCGAGCCGACCGATGTCACGGCGCTGGTGCAAGGTGTGGTTGGCTTGCACCGCCTGCGTGCCCGGGAAAAGCATTTGAGCTTGAATATGAACATCCAGGCACCGCTTCCCTTGCTGTTGCTCGACAGCTCCCGCCTGACGCAGATTTTTCATAACCTGCTTTCCAATGCCATCAAGTTCACCGATGCCGGAGGTGTCGACATCAAGCTGTGCCTGGTGGCCTCGCAGGCCGGTGACCCGCAGTTGCAAGTCAAGGTCCACGACACCGGGATCGGCATGAGCGAAGCGGTACAGGCCTCTTTGTTTCGTCCCTATGCCCAGGCCAGTCAATCGTACAAACGCTCCGGTGGTACGGGCCTGGGCCTGGTGATCTGCCAGCAACTGGCGAGCTTGATGCAGGGTTCGTTGAGCCTCAGCAGTGAACCGGGCGTGGGCACTACCATCATTCTCTGCGTGCCGGTGACCGTTGCACCTGAGCCCGCTGCACAACCACCGGTTCAGGCGTCAGCGCCTCAGGCTGTCACCGACGGCCTGCAGATCCTGGTGGTGGAAGACACCCTGGCCAACCAGGAGGTGCTGCGCGCCCAGATCGGCGGTTTTGGCTGCCAGGCCGTGATCGCTGCCGATGCTGCCCAGGCCCGGCTCTTGTTCGGTGAGCAGGCCTACGAACTGATCCTGATGGATTGCGACCTGCCGGACCAGGACGGTTACAGCCTGGTCCGCGAACTGCGGGTGTTCGAGCGCCAGTTGGGGCGGGCCCGTTGCCCGATCATTGCCATTTCTGCCTTGACCGGTGAGCAGCACCTTAAACGCTGCATGGGTGCTGGCATGGACGCGGTATTGAGCAAGCCGATACGCCTGGGACAACTGCGCGAGGTGATCGAGCGCTGGTGCGATGTCAAGTTGGCGGCACCCCGTGCGAGCCTGATGGCACCCAGGCTTGATCAGGCGGCGATCAATCGAGAAATGGCCAGTGACCTGGGAAGCCTGATCAAGGCGATAGCGCTTTGTGATCGTCCCAGCGCTGTGCATGTTGCCCATCGCGTGCACGGCGCGGCGCTGATTATGGAGTGGTCGGCCCTGGGCCAGAGTGCCAAGCGCCTGGAGAGCCTGTTGCGCGCGGAGCAGAGCTGGGATAGTCCCGTCTATGCGCAGGCCTTGCAGGCGTTGCTTGAGCATTGGCATGCCATGGGTGAGAGCACATCCTTCGACGTGCTGGCGCCTGCCCGCAGCACGCGGATGGCGCCGCGATGAGCGCCGTACTGGCACGCCTGCTGCTGATAGGGCTCCTGCTGGGTAATCTGGGTATGCAAGCGCAGGCCAGCCCGGAGCCGATGCAATTGACACAGCAGGAGCTTGAGTGGATTGCGGCCAACCCGGTGCTGCGTGTCGGGGTATTCGACAACCTGTTGCCCTTTGAATACATCAGCGATGGCCAGCTCAGAGGGTTGTCGGCCAAATACCTGGGGTTGATCAGCTCGCGCACGGACCTGCGTTTCGAGCCGGTGAGCACCACCACGCGCAGCGCTCGCCAAGACATGCTGCTCAGTGGCGAAGTCGACATATTGCCCACCCGGCGCCGTGATGACGATCCGGTGAAGGATCGCGGGTTGCTCTACACCACGCCTTACAACAACAGCTCGACTATCCTCGTCAGCCGTTTTGGCGATCAACCTTTCGTAGACCTGGAGCAGCTCGCCGGCAAGCGCCTGGTGATGTTGGGGCGCGAAGGGTATTCCGCATTCTTGCAGCAGAAGGTGCCCGGTATCACCATCATCTCGGCGCAGAATGCGGTGGACATGATGGCGATGGTCATGGACGGCCGCGCCGACGCGGCGATTGCCTCCGAATGGTTGCTGATTCCCTACCTGTCTCGCCAATACCGTGGGGTGTTGCAGATTTCCGGTGTGGTCCCCGAGCAACGTACCGGCGTAAGCATGGCGATACGTGACAGCGACCTGATCCTGCTGTCCATTTTGCAGAAGGCGCTGGCGTCCATCACCAGCGACGAGCGCAAGGCGATCTATGACGCCTGGTTCGCCGATATGAACCTGGATATTCCTACCATCAAGGCGATTGCCGAGCATTACCAAGGCGAACTGTGGCTATTGCTGTTCGTGGTGGCGCTGCTGCTCGCGCTGGTCGTGCAAAGTCGTCTGCAGCGGCGCCAGGCCATGCACAGTGAGCGAGAGAAGGCGATGTTTCTGGCCGTCATCAGCCATGAAGTACGCTCGCCGATGAACGCTGTATTGGCTGCTGTCGAGTTGTTGGAGCACACGCCGCTCGACGAGCAGCAGCGCCACTTCACCGGGTTGGCCAATAGCGGGGCCAACACCTTGCTACGGCTGGTGGATGATGTGCTGGATATCTCCAAGATGGAGGCCGGGCAACTGACTCTCAATCTTGAGCCGGTGGATCTCTGGGCACTGGTCCTGCGGATAGTGGACGAGTATCGAGCGCCCGCCGAGGACAAAGGCCTTGAACTGATGGTGACGGGCGAGCGCCCCGACGATCCCTTGCTGCTGGATGACCTACGCCTGGCGCAGGTGCTGCGCAACCTGGTGTCCAATGCCGTCAAGTTCACCGATATCGGTCGGGTCGAAGTGCAACTGCAACTGCTGGAAAAACCTGCGGTTGAGGTCCGACAGCTGGTGATTCGGGTCATCGACACGGGTATCGGCTTGTCCGAGCAGGCGCAGTCCTCGCTGTTCCGGCCTTACGCCCAGGCCAAACAATCCTACCGGCGTACGGGGGGTACCGGGCTGGGCCTGGTGATCTGTCGGCGGCTGGTACGGCTGATGCATGGTGAGCTGGTCCTCAGTAGCCTGCAAGGCGTCGGTACCCAGGTCGAAGTGAGGCTGCCTGTTGAGCGCGCCGCTTGCCATGCACTGCCGGCAACCGAACAGGCCCCGACTCCTGAGGTGAGCAACGGTTTGCAGGTGCTGGTGCTCGACGATTCGTTGCCCCGCCGGCAAGGGTTGCAGGCACTGCTCGGCAGCCTTGGTCACGGGGCGCTGCTGGCGGCGAATGCCGCCCAGGGGAGGGCGCTGTTCAGTGCCCGCAGGGTCGACATGGTGCTGATCGACTGTGACTCGCCAGAGGGTGGCGCGCAACGCATTGCCGGCGCATTGCGTGAGTTGGAGCGTGAGCAGGAGCGCTCCTATTGTCCAATCATTGCCCTCTCGCCATCTGCCGGTAATGAATACCTTCAGCGTTGTTTCGACGTGGGTATAGATGGCGTGCTGACTAAACCGATCGAACAGGCCAAGTTGCAACAGATGATTGAACTCTGGTGCGAAGTTCCCCAGGCTCCCCCGGTTGAGCCGCGTCCGGAACCTGCTGCGGCGCCGGAGGAACTGCACAAGGAACTCAACCGCCTGATTGAGCGGCTTGCCCTGCGTGATCGCAGTTCGGCGTTGGACGCGATACAGAAGCTGCACATGGCAGCGTTGGTGATTGGCTGGGCAGACTTTGCGGTCACGGTGCAGCATATCCAAGCGTTGGTGCAGGATGAAGTGAACTGGCCGGCAGAAGCGATTGCGGACCATGCTCGTAGCTTGCTGGAGCACCGGGGTGGGCTTGTCTGCGGGGCGCAGGTGAGCGGCTGAGCGGCTGTGATTGCGATGGGATCACCGCGTTTTACTTGCCAGGCCGCAGCGCCAACATTCTATTTCGGTATTTGCCCAATACGCTGGGTTTAAGAACTATTGGAGTGACCGCTTTTTAGGAGTGATCCTATTGACGCAGTGTCGACGCTTTTTAAACAGGAGTTAAGGCGAAACAGTAAGTTCTGCGGGGCCTGTAAGTGCTGAAAAGTTTAGGCGTTAAATTGTTTTTCAGAGCACTCCTATATTGAGTTCGATGCGTCCTCCCTAAACTTCATCCCGCAACAACACAGAAGCTCTCCGGCAAGCGGAAGCTTTAAAACTTACTGTAGAACATCGCTCTCTCGGAGTTACTCATGAATTACAAAGCCCGCGCCCTCGCTGTACTGGTCGCTGCCACAGTCTCTTCCGCTGCTCTGGCTTCGGACGGCAAAATCGATTTCAACGGCGAACTTAAAGCCGAAACCTGCAAAGTTGCAGTGAACGGTGCATCCGGTGCGAATGGGACTACCGTCACGCTGCCAACCATCTCCACCGCTTCCCTGACTACCGCAGGCCAAGTGGCCGGCCAGACCGGTTTCAACATCGAGCTGAGCGATTGCTCTGCTGCGATCAAGACCGCTGCTGCCTTCTTCGAGCCGGGCGGAAGCGTTGACCCGGCCAGCGGCAACCTGAAGAACGTGAGTGGTTCTGCCACCAAAGTTCAACTGCAACTGGTTGACGCAACCAATGGCCAGGCGATCATGGCCGGCAACACCGTGCAGGTCACTTCGACCAGCCGTGTCGACGTTGCAAACACCACAGCCATCCTGCCATACGCAGTTCAGTACTTCGCCCAGGCTGCTACTACTCCGGGCACCGTTGTCAGCTCCGTGACTTACTCCATCAACTATCAGTAAGTCGCAGACCATGGACACACGCCCTGCTGTTTATTGAAAGGGCGTGCTTCCATGCGGCAACGGGATTGCTTTATGTCTTGCTCACTTGCATTCAAGCAACTGCTCCTGACAGGGATGGCGACACTGATGTGTTCCCAGGCCTTGGCAGGGGTAGTGATTACTGGAACCCGCCTGATCTACCCGGCGGACCACAAAGAAATCACCGTAAAACTCAATAACAACGGCACGCAGCCAGCGCTGACCCAGTCGTGGATCGATACCGGCGACGTCAAGTCGACCCCGACCAGCTCCAAGGCGCCGTTCCTGCTTTCGCCACCCGTGGCGCGCATTGATCCGACCAAGGGCCAAAGCCTGCGGCTGATGTTCACGGGGGCTCCCTTGGCCCAGGACAAAGAGTCGGTGTTCTGGCTCAACGTGTTGGAAATTCCGCCCAAGCCTGAAGCCGGCACGGACCTCAATACCCTGCAAATGGCGTTTCGTTCACGGATCAAATTGTTCTACCGCCCGAGCGATTTGCCGGGTACTGCCAGTGAGGCGATTGAGCAGGTGCAATGGCAACTGGTGCCGGCGCGTGACGGGCAAGGTCTGGCCTTGCAGGCGTTCAATCCGACGGCGTTCTACGTCTCGCTGGTTGAACTGGAACTGGTGGCCGGCGCCCAGCGTGAGCGCAGTGAAGACGGCATGATCGCTCCGGGTGAAACCCGGCAGTTCGTACTGCCCGCGCTCAAGGCGCGACCGGCCGGCGATGCCCTGGTGGAGTTCAACGCCATCAATGATTACGGCGCACTGGTCCCGACTCGGAAACCACTCCAGCGCTGATCAATCCCTGACGTTTCTACTCGCGAGTCATTTATGTCGACCTCTTTCAGCAGCAGGCTTTTTCTGCGGGCGCGGCCTCGCTTCGCCTTGAATCCGCTCACGGCCTTGATCCTCAAGGTGCTGGCCGTTGCCCCGGGCGTAATAGCCGTGCAGGACGCACTGGCGCAAGAGGTGCAATTCAATGACGCGTTCCTGCCTGAGGACTCGCGCAATCTCGACCTTGGTGCCTACCAGGCCGGCAACCCGGTGATGCCGGGGCAATACCGTGCAGACGTGGTGCTCAACGGCCAGTTGAACAGCCGCCAGGACATCCGCATCGAGGCCCAGGCCGACGGCAGCAAGCCGGTGGTGTGCATGACCCGTAGCTTGCTTGAACGCCAGGGCGTGGAGATGTCCAGCCTGTCGCCCGAAGCCAGCCTGGCTCTCGACAACCAGGGCTGCGCTGCTGTGGGCATGTTGATCCAGGGCGCCACCGCAAACTTTTCACCGGATAACCAGGCCCTCGACCTGAGCATTCCGCAAATGGCGCTCAAGCGTAATGCGCGCGGCTATGTCAGCCCCGAGTTGTGGGACCGTGGCGTCACCGCCGGTATGCTCAGCTATAACTTCAGCGGCAACCGTAACCACACCCGCAGCGGCAATTCCGACTCGGCGTTCCTGGGGCTGCAAGGCGGTCTTAACCTGGGTGACTGGCGCCTGCGCCACAATGCCTCGGTCAATTGGCAGTCACGCCTGGGCACTGAATACCAGGCCCTGGACACTTACGCCCAACGCGATATTACTGCGCTGAAAAGCCAGTTGACGGTGGGTGAGTCCAACACCACCGGCGAGATCTTCGACACCTTGTCGTACCGTGGTGTGCAGTTGGCGAGCGATGACCGCATGTTGCCCGACTCCATGCGCGGTTATGCCCCGGTGATCCGTGGCATTGCCCGTACCAACGCGCGGGTGACCATTCGCCAGGCCGGTAACATCCTGCTGGAAACCACCGTGGCCCCCGGCGCCTTTGTGATCGATGACCTGTACTCCACCGGCTATGGCGGCGACCTGAATGTGAGCGTGGCCGAGGCCGACGGTACCGAACAGAACTTCATCGTGCCCTATGCCTCGGTCAGCCAATTGCTGCGCCCGGGTACCTCGCGTTTCAGCCTGACCGCCGGTGAAACCCGCAACAACTTCGTCGACCAGCAGTCGCGTCTGTTGCAAGGTACTGTGCAATACGGCCTGAACAATACCTTCACCGGGTTTGCCGGCATGCAGTCGAGTGATGACTACACGGCCGTGCTGACCGGCCTGGCATTTGGCACGCCTATCGGGGCCATGGCCGTTGACTTGACCCACGCCCAGACTGACCTGGCCACCGGTGCCGCCAAAGGGCAGAGTATGCGCGTGTCCTACAGCAAGAACGTGCTCAGCACCGGTAGTAACTTCTCCGTTGCGGCCTATCGGTTTTCCACCAGCGAATACCTGGATTTCAGCAACGCCATACAACTGCTCGATGCCGAGAAAAGTGGCTGGGACACCAGCATGTTCGGACGCCCACGCAGCCGCTTCTCAGTCACCGCCGATCAGAGCCTGGGCGACTGGGGACAAGTGGCAATCAGTGGCTTTGCGCAGAACTATTGGAACCTGCCGGGCAGTGACTTGCAGTACCAGTTCAGCTACAGCAAGCAGTTCAATCGCATCAGCTTCAGTGTGAACGCCAACCGCAGCCGCATGGGCCTGGGCGATATGCAAAACAGCTTCTTGCTGACCATGAGCATGCCCCTGGAGTTTGGTGCGTCTGGCCACACCCCGCAAATAACCGCGCAGGTGGGGCGTGACACCGAAGGCAATTACAGCGAGCAGGCCGGTATCAGTGGCACCGCTGGCGATGACCGCCAGTATGGCTACGGTGCGACCATCGGTCATGACGGTGCCAACAACAGCAAGAGCGCAGCCCTTAATGGCCAGTACACCGGCGCCCGGGCCATGCTCAGCGCTGCCCTGGGCCGTGGCGATGGCTATACCAGCGCCTCGGTGGGCGCCAGCGGTACCGTGGTGGCCCATGCCGCGGGCGTAACCATGACGCCGTATCGCGGTGAAACCATGGCGGTGGTCAGTGCGCCGGGTGCCGAGGGCGCCAAGGTGTCTGGTTATCCGGGGCTCAAGCTCGACGGCAGCGGCAACGCGGTGGTGCCGTACCTGCGCCCTTATGAATTGAACGAAGTGGCAATCGACCCGATCGGCAGCTCGCTGGATGTCGAACTCAACGAAACCAGCCAACAAGTGGCCCCGCGTGCCGGCGCCGTGGTGCATCTCAAATACACCACCAACCAGGGCCGCGCGGTGTTACTCAATGTGCGCCTCGACGACGGCAGCAGCTTGCCTTTCGGTGCGGGTGTGACCGATGCCGAAGGCACGTCGGTGGGGATGGTCGGGCAGGGCGGTCAGCTCTACGCCCGGATCAAGCCTGAAACCCGCCAGTTGCTGATCAACTGGGGCAGCAAGACCCATCAGCAATGCGCGCTGGTGATCCCGGCCGGCCCCGGCGAAGGGCAGCAGTTGCAGCAGTTGGACGCCGTGTGTGCGGCCGGTAAACAAGTGGCTGGCAGCGTACAGCCCAACACTCTTCAAAAGGTACAGTTATGAACATCAGTGCTCTGCTCAAGCCGTGCCTGGCCGTTGTGGCACTATGGGCGGCGGCCGACACCGCCATGGCGGTCACCTGCACCTACACCGGTGGTATCCAGGCGGCAGTGGGTTCGATGCCGCTGCAGGTATCGTCGATCAACGTGGGACGCGATGTACCGGTGGGCACCGAGGTCTTTCGCCAGAAGTTCACTCTGGTTGCAGGCCATGCGCCGACATTGGACTGCTTGTATGCTCCCTTTCAATTGTGGACAGAGTACACGGTTGACACAAGCTACCCCTTGGCCACTTGGTCCAGCGGCACCTATGCCAACAAAGTCTACAGAACCAGCACCCCTGGACTGGGGGTGGCCTTCAACAACACGGGTGGCCTGCTGCCAAGGCGTACGAACTCACAAGCATCCAACTGCTCGTCGGGTTTCAGATGCCTTATTCCGTTTGCTGACAACCAGAATAGGGGCCCTGCCAACTTTGAATTGATTCTGATCAAGCTAGGCGATGTGAGACCGGGGATACTGATGGGTAACTCATTGCCAACCATAAGCCTGTATGCCAACGCAGGCGATGCCAGGATGTTGGGCTTCAAGATGGGCATCTCCGGCAGTATTCAGATTGTCTCGCGCACTTGTAGTACACCAGATGTTTCGGTGCCTATGGGGTCTCATCTGACCGCCAAGTTCACCGGGCTCAACAGCACCACGGGTTGGACGGATTTTGCCATCGCTTTGAATGACTGTCCGGCGTTCAGCGGGATCTATACGACAACGGGGCCGGCTTGGGAATCGCAAAGTGGCACGTCACCTTCCGGTTCGAACAATGGCAGCGGTACCCGAGTCAACAACTCCTTGCAGTACCGTATCGACCCGGCCCGCGTGGCGATCAACGCAACCAATGGTGTGCTTGCCCTCGACCCTGGCGCGACGGGGAATGTACCAGCCGCTACCGGTGTCGGCGTGCAGGTGGCGACCAGCAACGGTACGCCTGTGCCGTTGGCAACCAACCGAGCCAGCGGCCTTACCTTGCGCACCACCGAGGGCAGCTATTCGATCCCTCTGCGTGCGCGTTACCTGCAAACCGCGAGCAAGGTCACGCCGGGGCCGGCCAATGCTTCGGCGACGTTTACGATTATTTATCAGTGAGGGGCCAGCAACCGCGCAATCTCCAGTCGCAAGGCACCGTGGATGTCCTCGGCGTACGGCGTGGCGGTTTGCCTGTGATGGCGGTGTTTCAGTCACAAACTGTGGCGGCTGATCCAACGCCATCGCAGGCAAGCCAGTTCCCGCACTTGATTCATGTCGCGGCCAAAATCCCGGACCTGCCACCAACCCCCTGTGGGAGCGGGCTTGCCCGCGATGGCGTGCGCAAGAACGCCTCGACCCTTAAAACCGATCCAATCGATACGCCTCAAGTGCCGGCAAACCCTGCGGCTGTGGCACGTAGATCGGCGAAGCCAACTGCGCGATAAGCTCGGCCGTCACCGCTGCTTGCGTCAGGCCCAGGTGTTGATGGCCGAACGCGAGCAACACTTTGCCGTCGCACACCCGGTCGATGATCGGCAGCGAGTCCGGCAATGAAGGCCGAAAGCCCATCCACGGCGTCGCGTCTTCAGCACTCAGGTCATGCCGCAGCAGGCCGTGGCTCAGGCGATGCAATTGCCAGGCGCGCTCCATATTCGCTGGGCGGTCGAGGCCGGCGAACTCAACGGTGCCGGCCAGCCTCAGCCCGTCGGTCATCGGCGTCATGATGAACTTGCGCTCCAGCGAGGTGACGGCAAACGGCAGCCGCTCCTGCTCATGGGGCAGCATCAGGTGATAGCCGCGCTCGGTGTCCAGCGGCACCTTTTTACCCGTCAGTGCCAGGGTGAGTCTGGCCGAGTGCGCGCCGCAGGCGATCAGTACCTGGCGTGCGCACATTTGGCCCTGGTCGGTGATCAAGGTAACACCCTGGGCCTGTAGCTGGCCGCCCTGGACCTGTTGTTGGAGAAAGCGCACGCCACAGGACTTGGCAGCTTCGACCAACTCGCCCACCACGCGATACGGATCCAGGAAGTGCCCGGTACGAGGAAAGAACAACCCCCCTTGAATCCGCTCACTCAATTGCGGCGCGGCCTGCTGTACGGCGTCGGCCGACCAGAACTCCACCGGCACTTGTTGGTGGGTCATGCGCGCTTTCAATCCTTCAATCGCTTGCCGTGATTCGGAACGCTCAAACACCAGCAGCGAGCCGTCTTCGCGCATCAATTCAGGCCGGGCAATGCTTGCCAGCAGGCGGTGCCAGGCACCCAGGCTGCTTTCGTTAAGGGCACGAATGCCGGCCACCGTGCGCTGGTAGGCCGTCGGGCGCAGGTTCAACAACAGGCGGGCAAACCAGGGCAGGGCGTGGGGCAGGTATTTCCAGTCCAGGCGCAGCGGCCCCATGGGGTCCATCAACATTGCGGGCAAACGCATCAGGATCGACAGGTCGGCAATGGGGAACACTTGCTCGGTCGCTAGGTGCCCGGCGTTGCCGAACGAGGCGCCCATGCCGGGTGCCTGCTGGTCGATAACCACGACGCGCCGGCCCTGGCGTGCCAGTTGCAGGGCGCATGCGACGCCGATAATGCCGGCGCCGACCACGGCAATGTCGATCTCGGGTTGACGATTGTCAGGCATGTTCAGGCTTCTCTCAGGCCGTCGAGCAAGCGGCGCAACGCCAACGGATTACTGTGCTTGAGGGCGTCGGGCAGCAGGCTGTCCGGGAAGTCCTGGTAGCACACCGGGCGCAGGAAACGCAGGATCGCGGCTGTGCCCACCGAGGTCGAGCGCGAGTCCGAGGTGGCCGGGAACGGCCCACCATGCACCATCGCATCACACACCTCGACTCCGGTCGGCCAGCCGTTCACCAACAGGCGCCCGGCCTTGCGCTCCAGGGTCGGTAACAACGCCCGTGCGTGCTCGATATCGCCGTCATCCAGGTGCAGGGTGGCGGTCAACTGGCCTTCGAGATGTTCGGTGACCTGGCGAACTTCGTTGTCATTGGCACATTGCACCACCAGTGATGCTGCGCCGAAGATTTCAGCCTGCAAGCGCGGGTTGGCGAGGAAGTCTTGCGCGTGAGTGGTAAACAGCTGCGCCTGGCATTGGTTCGGGCCTTGCGCTGCCAAGCCGCTGGCCACGTGTTGAGCATGTTCGGCCAAGGTGCCGACGCCCGTTTCATAGGCATTGAAGATACCGGGGGTGAGCATGGTCTGTGCCGGGCGCTCTTTTAGTTGCTCGCTGGCGAGGCTGATAAAACGCTCCAGCGCTGCTCCCTGAACCGCAATCACCAGCCCTGGGTTGGTGCAGAACTGCCCGGCACCCAGGGTCAGCGACGTGACAAAGCCTTGGGCCAGTGCCTCACCACGCGTCTTGAGGGCACCGGCAAACAGGTACACCGGATTGACTGCACTCATTTCCGCATACACCGGGATTGGCTCAGGCCGCGCCTGGGCTGCCTGGCACAAGGCGATGCCGCCACTTTGCGAACCCGTGAAACCCACGGCCTTGATGCGCGGGTCGGTGACCAGCGCAATCCCCACTTCGCGGCCGGAACCATACAGCAGGGAGAACACGCCTTCGGGCAAGTCACAGTGCTTGACGGCACGGGCCACGGCGCGGCCCACCAACTCACTGGTGCCCGGATGGGCGCCATGGGCCTTGACGATCACCGGGCAACCGGCAGCCAGTGCAGATGCGGTGTCGCCCCCGGCCACCGAAAATGCCAGCGGGAAGTTGCTGGCGCCAAACACCGCCACCGGCCCCAGCGGCACCTGGCGCTGGCGCAAGTCGGCGCGTGGCAGGGGTTGACGGTCTGGCTGTGCGGGGTCGACCCGCACATCCAGCCATTCGCCGGCGCGCACGGTACGGGCGAAGGTGCGCAGTTGCTGGCAGGTGCGACCACGCTCGCCCTGGATCCGCGCAGGCGCCAAGCCGGTTTCGGCCACGGCACGCTCGATCAGTTCATCGCCGAGGGCTTCGATTTCACTGGCGATGGTGTCGAGCAATGCAGCACGCGTCGCCAGGGACGTCTCGCGGTAGCTGTCGAAGGCTGACCATGCCAGCGCGCAGGCCTGGGCCACGTGCTCGGTGGTGCCTCCATGGTAGGCCGGCTCCAGCGCAGCATTGGTCGCTGGGTTGATCGCATGGATGGCTTCGCGGGTGCCGGGCGTAGCGTGCTGACCGATCAGCATATTGCCTGTCAGAGTCATGGTAAGTCCTTGCTAAAAGAGTCCAGCCGCTGCGCAACACGATGGTTTCACAGCGGCGTGCGCGGCAGTCAGTCGACGTTCTGTTCTGCCGACCAGTTGGCGTACCACTGGCGGAACAGCGCGTACTGGTTCTCGGCATAGCGGCGCTGGGCATCGCTGAGCACATCGCTTTGGTTGAAGTGCAGGCGGTATTGCAGGTCGCCATTGAGCACCATCAGGTGCTTGTAATAGAGCACCAGGTCGCAGCCTTCATCGAAGGACGACAGCACTGCCAGCGCCGCTTCCAGTTCGCGGGCCTGGCGTCGGGCCTTGGCGTCGCCCTTGGCGGCTTTCTTGCTCAGGGCCACCAGTTGCAGGACTTCCCGTGGCAGGGCGTTGCCAATGCCGGTGATGGCGCCGGTGGCGTTGCAGTTGACGAAACCGTGCACCACCTGGGTATCGACGCCGACCATCAAGGTCACGTCATCGTCCTTGGAGGTGATGTGTTCGGCCGCATAGCGCAGGTCGGCAGCGCCGCCGAACTCCTTGAAACCGATCAGGTTCGGGTGCTCGCGGCGCAGTTCGAAGAACAGGTCGGCGCGGGTCGCAAAGCCGTAGTAAGGGCTGTTGTAGATCACCGACGGCAGGTTCGGCGCGGCGCTGAGGATCGCCGCAAAGTGCGCCTTTTGTGCAGTCGCCGAGGCGCCACGGGACAGCACGCGCGGGATGACCATCAAGCCATGGGCGCCGACCTTGGCCGCGTGGGCGGCATGGGATATTGCCTCACGGCTGTTGACCGCGCCGGTGCCGACGATGGTCGGGATGCCGGCGGCCACCAGGCGCGCCACGCCTTCCTGGCGCTGGGCTTCGGTGAGCAGCGGCCAGTCGCCCATGGAACCGCAATACACCACGGCGCTCATGCCGATATCGATCAGCTCGCGGCCCTTGGCGACCAGGGCATCGAAGTCCGGCTGGCGCTCGGCAGTGCATGGGGTCATCAGGGCCGGGATGCAGCCGGTGAAGATGTTATCGCTCATTGTTTTATCTCCTTGGAAGGGGTTGGTTAAATGCTGCCGGGTGCGCAAATGCCCCAGGCAAAGGGATCCTGTGCGTCGATCAGCAACGTGCTGTCGGCGGTCATGTAGGCGCGGCCAGTGATGAACGGGCGGATACGCTGGCCTTCCCACTCAAAACGGCCTTCGAACTGGCTGGCGGTGATGCTGGCTTGTACCCAGGGCTCACCGGCCTGAAGTTTTCCATCGGCGGCCAGGCACGCCAGCTTGGCGCTGGTGCCGGTGCCGCAGGGTGAGCGGTCGTAGGCTTTGCCGGGGCACATGACGAAGTTGCGGCTGTCGGCCAGTTCGTCATCGGCAAACAGTTCGATATGGTCAATCAACGCGCCGTCTTCGCCCTGGATACCTTGGGCTTCGAGGGCCTTGAGCATCGCCCAGGTGAAGTCGGTGAGGGCGTCGACATTACCCATGTGCAGCGCCTGGCCGTGCTCCGACACCAGGAAAAACCAGTTGCCGCCCCAGGCGATATCGCCGTAGACACGGCCATGTCCTGGCACATCCACCGGCACCTGCTGGCGATAGCGATAGGCGGGCACGTTGCGCAGGGTCACGGCGCCATCCTCATGCAGGGTGGCGCTGACCGGGCCCACCGGCGTGTCGATGCTGTGCACTCCCGGTGCGATGTGCCCCAGGTAGTGCAGCGAGGCGACCAGGCCGATGGTGCCGTGGCCACACATGCCGAGGTAGCCGGCATTATTGAAGAAAATCACCCCGCAGGTGGCCCCCGGCGAGACGGGCTCGCAATACAGAGCGCCGACCAGGACATCGTTGCCACGGGGCTCCAGCAGGCACGCGCGGCGCCATTGATCATGTTCGCTGCGCAGGCAGTCGAGCTGGTCGGCGATGGTCTGACCGGCAAGGGCGGGGAAGCCATTCATGATCAGGCGCGTGGGTTCGCCGCCGGTATGGGAGTCAATCACGTGCAGTTGTTTCATCAAGCTCTTCCTTAGTGATTGGCCAGTTGCGCGTTGGCCGGATGCAGGCCGGTGGCGGGCAGCACGGCTTCGCTTTCGTCGTCTTCGTGTTCCAGTTCAACCAGGTGCGCAGGCACGCCGGTGGCTGCGCCCCAGTAGTAGATGCCCAGTGCGCAGGCGGCGACGACCACGGTGTCGAACGGGTGGGTAAGCACGCCCAGGCCACCAAAACTGCCGAGCTTGGACAGCACGATGGTCACTGCATAGAAGCCGATCAGCCACGCACTGGAGCGCACTTGCTGGGCGATGTTCAGGTGCTGGGTCGGCACCAGGCGACGGCACAGCAGGTACACCACAAACATCACGATTTGCAGGCCCAGCAGCCAGGACACGGTGTTCCAGCCTGACCAGTAGACGATCAGCGCGGCGATGATGAACGACAGCGGGCCCAGCACATTCATCCACTTGACCCGGAACGGGCGTGGCATGTCCGGGGCATTGCGCCGTAGTGCGGCGACGCATACCGGGGCCACCGCGTAGCTCAATACCAGGGCGGCGGATACCACGTTGATCAGCGCTTCCCAGGATGGGAATGGCAGGGTCCAGAATACCGACAGGCCAAAGGTCAGCCACAGCGCCGGGCGTGGGATGCCGGACTTTTTGTCGATGCGGGTGAAGATCTTGAAGAAGGTGCCAGTCTGCGCCCAGCCATAGATCACCCGTGGCGTGGCGTTCATGTAGATATTGCCGCAGCCGCTGGGGGAGATCACCGCGTCGGCCACCACCAGGTAGGCCAGCCAGCCCACGCCCAATGCCAGGGCGATATCGCGATAGGGCAGCGCCAGTTCCTTGCTGATCCCAGCCCAGCCGTTGGCGAGCATTTCGGTGGGCACGCCGCCGAGGAAGGCCACTTGCAACAACACATAAATGGCCGTGGACAGCAGCACCGAAAGGATCAGGGCAATGGGAATGGTGCGTTGTGGATTCTTCACTTCGCTGGCCACCGAAATGATCGGCGTCAGCCCCAGGTACGCAAAAATCACCCCTCCGGCAGACACCGCCATTTCGATCCCTGACAGGCCGAACGGCGCGAACCCTTGGGAGTGGAAGTTCGCCGGCTTGAAGAAGGTGAACAGTACGCCGATCACCAGCAACGGCACGACGAACTTGAACAGACTGACCAGGTTATTGGCGATGGCAAAGGTCTTCACGCTGCGGTAGTTGAGCACGAAAAACAGGCACAGCAGGCCAAACTGCAGCAGCCAGCCCAGGGTGGTGGGATCGCTGGACCCCGCCTTGGTCAGTTCGGGAAACCAGGCGGCGGCGTATTGCCGTGCAGCAACCACTTCAATCGCCACCAGGCTGGAGAATGCGATCAGCGTGATAAAACCCATCAGGTAGCCCAACAGCGGGCCGTGGGAATACACCGGGTAGCGCACCACGCCACCGGCACGGGGCAGGGCCGCACCCAATTCGCAATACACAATGCCCAGCAACAGCACCGCAAAGCCGCCCAGCAACCAGGAAAAAATCCCCGCCGGACCTGCAATGGACGACACGTGACTGGCGGCAAACAACCAACCGGAACCGAAGATGGCTCCCAGTCCGATAAAGGTGAGGTCGATCAGAGACAGCTGTTTCTTGAACTTGCCTTGGGCTGACATAGCGGCGCCTTCTTGTGGGTTATTGGATAGGCATGCAGTGGCGCTACAGTGAACCCATCGACCCGCTGGCGATTGATGTTTTGCGTGGCGATCAATGACGAATTCAGCACAATTGCCAGACTCGACAGGGCCATGGCCATCGGGCAATCTGCTGGCCTTGCGAGGCGATCAACGAGGCGGTGAGTGGCATGATGCAGAACGCGTTTGCAACCCTTTGCCAAGGCGGCGAGCAGCGGCCACACAGCCTCGAACAACTGCTGGCGGGCGTGGCCATGCTGTTGCCGATGCTCGATGTGATCCCCAATGCGACGATGTTTATCAAGGACGTGCAGGCGCGCTACGTCATGGCCAACCGTACGCTGGTGCAGCGTTGCGGCTTGAAAGACCGCCGGCCGCTACTGGGCAAAACCAGCGCCGAGGTGTTTCCCGCGCAGTTGGGGCCGGGTTATACCGAACAGGATCGGCGCGTGCTGGAGCAGGGCCTGGTGCTGGAAGACCAACTGGAGTTGCACCTGTACGGCAGCCGCGAACCCGGTTGGTGCCTGACCCATAAATGGCCGTTGCACAACCACGAAGGTGCGATCATCGGCCTGGCGGGCATTTCGGTCGACCTGCAATCGGCCAGCGAAACCCACCCGGCCTATCAGCGCTTGGCTGCTGTGGACGAATACATCCGCGCCCATTTCAACCGACGTGTGACCCTGGGTGAGTTGACGCGCATCGCCGGTACGTCCGTGGCGCAACTGGAGCGTTACTGCAAGCGCGTGTTCCACCTGACGCCCCGGCAGATGATCCAGAAAGTGCGCCTGGAGCATGCTCACCGCCTGTTGCATACCGAGTTGCCGATCACCGATGTGGCCTTGCAGTGCGGCTACACCGACCACAGTGCATTTACCCGGCAGTTCAAGGCGTTGACCGGTTTTACGCCGCGTCAGTATCGCCAGGCGACAAGTTAACCTTTGACCTTCAAACAACATTCTCAATGTGGTACGCCTTGCGCAGGGGCTCACCCATTTCTTCGTGAAGGCCGTTTTCCGTGAATGGCTTCGGGTTGGTAAATGTACGCGGTGTGGACGGGTCTCCGTCGAAGTCGAATGACTCGTTCGTCCATAACCCGACGGCTTGACGCTCGATATTATCTTCTAATCCTTTAGGTCCATCATTGATCTTGGTTTTTCCTTTAAATTCACTTTCGTTTACAGAGTTATAAGCGTGGGCCATTTCATGATATAAAACACTGATTGGAAATGTCTGGTGCTTGGTCTCTATGTATGAAGGGTTGACGCTTATGTCCCGGAAAAAGAAGTGCCCGTTATCATCGTCTGTTTGCTTGATCTCGACGGACTGATCTTCTTCAAATTGCCCGGTCTCCATGTTGAATATTTTAGCACTCGGTGTATCACCGGCAGGCGCAATATTGCGCCGATAGGCTTCATCAAGCTCCTTCAGCATTTTTTGCCCTGTGGGTGAGAGGCGTAGCAGCTCAAGGTCATCTGCAATCCGCTGTTTGAACTCAGGAGTTCCCGAAACTTTCAAGCCCTCGTGCCCTGCGTCAGAGTATTTGGCCTCTACTAGTTTAGAACCGGAGGTGCGTTGGACAGTATCATCTGTCTTGGCAAAAATCGTATTGGTATCACTGAGTGAGATAACCCGGTTTTTTTCTTTGCCAGTATAAATATGGCTGCCGCCACAACTCATTATAAAGTTATTGCCCAGACCGCCGTGCATAATAGTACGCCCACCCTTTGCGTACATTTCGTCATTGCCACGCCCACCATCCATGTAGGTTCTTTGGGTGTTGCCAAAGTAGCCTGCAAACATTCTGTCCTTGCCATCATTGCCGTACAGTGCTCCCATTCCGCGGCCTGCAATCAGTACATCATCGCCCTTGCCTCCCTCGGCATAACCAAAGCCGCTGCCAAGTCGCACCGTATCGTTGCCGGCACCCGCCAGCACCCGCGTATAACCACTTCCGGCCTGAACATAGTCGGCACCATCCCCGGTCTCGATGAGCATCCGTTCACTGACATCAGGATCGACCCAGACGTGGTCGTCGCCTCCGAGGGTTTTAATATGGATCTCCGGGATTTTATGATCACGCTGCTGACTGTCTATATGGTAGGTCTTGCCATTGATAATAATATCAATGCTTTTGTTGTTTGCTTTCTTTACGTGAACAGTGTCTGCATGACTTGTGGTTTCTATCACCAGGCGATCTTTTTTTACCTTGGTTTTAGGCGCTTCATATACCCACTTCAGTTCGCGAGAAACTGTAACGTTTCGATCGCTTAGGAGTGGGTACTTCTTTGATAGCTCCTCTTTGTCAGGATATATTCCCAGTTTTGGTTTTTTTATTTCAGATATCGTCAGGGTGTTTGAGAAATCACGATTTTGCTTTTTTACCCCGTCAGGCAAGCCATTGCTGGATGGTACTGGGTACTGTGTGGTGTTAGAGGGGCTGGAAGGTGGTCTGTCTATGGTTTTCATAATAAGGCCTATAATCAAAGTTGGTCCCGTCGAAACTTATGCAGGTGTTCATAATTGACTTGATAAGGTCTGTGGTATCGAAGGAAACATAGTTCCACAAGGCTTGACGGGTTTAATCGTGTAAAGACTTTTCAACGCACTCCGGTATGCAGCTTTCTCTACCTGGCGATGTCAGTACTTATGGTGGCTGACCCACCGTTATCGCCGTCTTACGGGGCGGCTTTACAGGGCCCACATTTGATCGTCATTGCTGCAACTGCTGGGCCTCACGCTTGAAAAAGCGGCCAGGGCCACGTCGAGCTGGCGGGTGGCGTCGGCGAACACCTGGCGATAGATCAGATCATGCTTGATGGAGGTCTGGGTCCAGAGCACGGCATCCAGTTGGTCGTTGGTGGGTACTGCTGACAACCGACCAATAGCGAAGAAAACAGGCAGATACTGGCGAAAGTGGGATTACGCGTGAAAGACTCGGCCTTAAAAGTGAAGGGGACTCAGGGTCAGTACATTAGCCTAATCGCCCAGGTTCGTACGTGACCCGCGTGTCAGTGCATTTACCCGGCAGTTCAAGGCGTTGACCGGCTTTACGCCGCGTCAGTATCGCCAGGCGACGGCTGTGTAACCCCTGGCTCTACCACCACTTCCATTTGCCTTGTTTTTTGAGGGTGACGACTTTCTCTTCACGCTTATTGCGGATTTCAACCATCTTTTTGCGCATTTCCTTGCACCGGTTGCTGTTGAGAATCAGCAGGCCTGCTAGCGGCCCAACGAGCGCCATGAGGTAAAGGTAAAGGCTTGGGCGATAGATGATTGCCGGAAGGGATATCAGCAGGCACGTGAAATAAATTCCGGTACTTATCCAAACCCAATGAGTTCGACCGGACAGAACTTTGAATTTAGCGATCGTAAATATCAGGCCCGACCCCAGGCTGCCGAAAAAAAATATCTGGGAGAGCAGAACCGTTGGGAGTGTAGAGAGGTAGGTCACCGTTACCAAGACGGTGGTTATAGCAATCGAGAAGCACCCGACAAGGAGGTCGCCCCCTATAACCGGCATATAACGTTTGAGGAGTGGCCATGGATCTTCAATAAAAAAATTGGAGTCGTAGAGCGTTTTCCGGCCTTGCGACTTTTTCAGGTCTAGTCTCCTTTGCCGGCTCATGGCATTACTTCTTCATAGATGCCAATAGCTAATGTGTTGATGTTCCCAGACATTGCGCTGCTTCCCAAGCCAAGGGTTGCGGCCATGGCGTCTCGAATATGGCTTGCGGTGGACGCCTGGATTTCTGTGGCACTGATGCGTTTTGGTAGACTTCCTGTGGCCTGTTTTAACTTGAGTAGTTTCGGCGTCAACCGTGGATCTATTATGAGAGTCTCGCGCTGAATTTTGCCAAGGTGGAAGTGAGTTACCAGCCTCAGAAAGCTGAAGGCGCAAAGGACGGAGGGCCGGTGAAGTTTGGCTGGAGCATTCGCGAAAATATTAAAATCTAGAGTTACGGAGTAGCTTTGCTCTGGGGCAAGAGCCGGCGAGCCGACTCCTACATAAAGCGGGTTATTGCTGCAACTGCAGGGCCTCACGCTTGAAAAAGCGCTTCTGCGCAAACGGTATCTCTTCGCGGTCGCCATAGGGCGCGCTGTACCAGTTGCCGTAGGTAGGATTGGGCAACAGGAACCAGCGCTGGCCGAACCAGCCCGCATAGGGTTCGACCGCCCGGCGCTGGGCGGCCAGGGTGTTGTGTTCGGCCTGGACGAAATCCCCCAGGGAATCACCGGCCATCAACAGCACCCGCGCCTGGCTGGCGACCCATTGGCGCCGGCAGTTCTTGCCGTAGCCCGCTTGTTCGCAATGGCCGGTCGGGGTAGCGGCTGCCAGCACCTGCTCATTGTTTTCTATCGGGAAACCGCGCAAGCGCAGGTTGTCGACGGTGGCCTGGACCTGGCTGTGCTCACGATTGGTCAGGTAATACACCTTGATCCCGCGTTGCTTGGCCGCCTGCAAAAATGCCACAGCGCCGGGCAGAGCATGGGCCTTGGCCTGGTCGACCCAGGTGTTCCAGCGGTCATAGGAGTAGACCTGGTTGTTGATGATGTCCCGGGCATTGAGCGGCACGTTGTCCAGGAGGGTTTCATCGATATCGACGATCACCGCCGGCGGCAGGCCGGCCAGGTTGCGCGGGGCAAAGGGCAGGGCGTCCCAGCCCTTGGTGGCCAGGGCCACGTCGAGCTGGCGGGTGGCGTCGGCGAACACCTGGCGATAGATCAACTCATGCTCGATGGAGGTCTGGGTCCACAGCACTGCATCCAGTTGGTCGTTGGCGGGTGGGCGCTGTTGGCAGCCCATCAGTACCGAAGAAAGCAGGCATACGCCGGCAACATTCATCAGACGCATAAAAATAGTCGGCCTTAAAAAAATGGCGATAGTGGAGCGACGATCGGGCTCCGCACAGTACCGCAGTATTGCGCGCCAGCCCGCATCAGGCGCTTATTTTCACAAGGGTTAGATCGTTTATTTCCTTATCGAAGGTACATAGCACTTTAGTGAATATCCATCGCTGCCATTTCCAGGTCGCTGCATCGGGAGTGGATGTAATAACAAGCATTTGTCTGCTCCCACGCTTTTGCAGTCTGTCCTAAATGATAATCGGACGGTCTGACGTCTATTCCTGCTGCTCGGCCAGCGTCTTGCACCGTCGTGTGTCATCTCTAGAATCGGCCCCAGAATTTAGTCCTTTCCTGTCGATTACGGAGTTTCGAACATGATGAATGCCATGCAGATGCCAATGAACAACGCGATGCCGATGATGCCGATGATGGGCATGCCGATGATGATGGCCACCATGCAGTGCGAAATGACCGGTGATGCCATGATGTGCACGATGAAACCGGCAGCCGGCATGGACATGGCGATGTTCAAGAACAACGCCGAAATGATGGTGATGATGATGAACTGCGGCATGCCGATGATGATGCAGTGTACCAATCTGTCGATGATGTGCATGTCGCAAGACACCATGGCCATGATGAGCAACATGCCGGCGATGAACATGCCGATGGGGATGTCGATGCCGATGATGAAGTGCGTCATGGAATGCACCCTGCAAGCCGATGGCATGACCTGCAAGATGATGCCGATGCCCGGCATGAGCATGGCGATGATGGACAACTGCTGCATGCTGATGAAGAAAATGATGAATGACTGCGCCATGCCGATGATGATGAGTTGCAACGGCATGCCGATGATGTGCTGCACCTGCTGACAGGCTGTTCGCGGGCATGAAAAAGCCCCGCCTGATTGCTCAGGCGGGGCTTTTTGCATTCAGTCCAGGCGTTCGGGGTGGATGATGACCAGGAACGCCAGCGCATCGCTGTCTGCCGGGTTGCGGTAGCGGTGGGGCTGGTCGGCATAGAACAGAATCGAGTCGCCGGTGGACAGCAAGTATCGCTCCTCATTGACGCTGACTTCCAGCACGCCCTGAGCGACCACCAGGTTTGCCTGGATTCCTGGCCTGCGGCCTTCGCACACCTCTTCACCGCGCGCGCTCAGGCGTATCTCATAGAACTCCGACTGGCGTGACATGTCGTCGGGAAACAATGCACGGCTGACGAACGTACCATCGGCACTCACCAGGCGTTTGCTGTGGTGGGCGGGGAGCAATTCAACCCCTTCGAACGAGCGGTTTTCCAGGAACGCCGCCACCGATACTTTCAGGCCCTTGGCGATTTTGCACAGCACCTTGATCGACGGCACACTGCGTCCGGACTCGATTTGCGCAAGCATCGCCCGGCTTACTCCACAGGTGCGGGCCAGCGCATCCAGGGACAAGTAGCGTTTGCTGCGCAGGCGCTGCAGGTTATGCGCGACGCACTGGCTGATGGCATCGTCGTCGCGGGTGGCGCAATCCTTGGGTTGAGCGGTGGGAGGCAGCCGTTCGGGAAGGGCCTGGAGAAAACTCATCGGCCTTATGCCCGGCGTGTATCGCTGGATGCGTTACTGGTCTGCAAGGTGAATCCCGACAGCCCGGCACGCGCCGCATACATTGCCCACATCAGCTCGGCCGCTGCACGTGCCTGGCGGCGCTTGCGGTGGAGGGTGAAATCAATGACGTTGGCGGATATCGACATGGGGCAGTCTCGGGTGACGGTGGTGACTCGGTTGCTCCACATTACTGCGTGCAGCTTATTTCCTTAAATACTGAGTTTGCATTTATTAATTCTATTTTGGACTTAAAAACAGACGTGACCTGCCGTATCCCATGTTCTTCCAACGCTTGAACTTTTCCAGGATTCGGCCCATGCGCCTGCGACAACCTTTGCTGCTTCTTCCTTTCGGCGTCGCCCTGACATTCAGCCACCTGGCCCAGGCCCAGGAAGCGCTGCAGCTGGCGCCGCTGCAAGTCACCAGCAGTGAACTGAGCGAAGGCGAAGCGGCCCAGGCGCAACTGCGGCAGGTGCCCGGCGGGACCAATTACATTGACATGGCTAGCGTCGAGCAGGGGCGAGTCAGCAGCAACGAAGATGTGCTCAAGTACCAGGCCGGCATCTACGCCAAGGCGGCGAACAACGAAGGGGTGAAAATCTCCATTCGCGGCTCGGGCATCAACCGTGGTCCTGGCAGCCACGCGTCCGGCCTTTATGAAACCATCGACGGCCTGCCACTCACCGGCCCCGGCGGCACGCCTTACGAACTCAAGGACCCGTTGTGGCTCAGCCGGGTCGAAGTACTGCGCGGCGCCAACGGCTTTGACCGGGGCGCACTGGCCCTGGGTGGTGCGGTCAACTATGTGACCCACACCGGCTACGATGCCCCCAAGTTGCGCGTGCGCTACGAAGCTGGCAGCCATGGTTACGCCCAGCGGGAAATCAGCTCCGGGCAAGTGCTGGGTGATGCTGACTACTACATCAGCCTGACCGACTCTGACTACGATGGCTTCCAGCAACAAAGCGCCGGCAGTGGCAAGGGTGTGGCGGCCAACTTCGGCTACCGATTCAACCCGGACCTGGAAACCCGCTTCTATTTCCGTTACCGCGAAACCGCCAACGACAGCCCCGGCAAACTCACGCGCGAGCAGATCGAGCACAGCCCGCGCAAGGCCAATGCCGTCAACCTGGCGCGCGACTCCAAGCGCTTGCAGCCGGGGTCGACCTGGATCGCCAACAAGACCACATTGCAGTTGGACGATAACTCTCGGGTAGAGGCTGGGCTGGTCTATCACGATTACCCCATGGACCTGCGCGAAGGCACCAACCGGTTGAAGGTGGCATACACCGATATCAGCGGCACCTTGAATTACATCCGTCAGGACACGCTGCTGGGGCGCGACAGCAAGACCATCGTCGGCCTGCGCACCACCCAGGGTTTGCCCAATAACGGTGTGTCGGAGTACGTGCGTGTACCCGCCGGCACCACTGCTAACTTCACTCCCGGCACCAAGACCCGTGACTACAGTTACCTGGGCTCGGATACGGTGTTGCACGTGAGCAACGACCTGGAACTGTTGCCCGACCTGTGGCTGACCACCGGCCTGGCGGCGATCTACACCCGCCGCGAGACCGAAGTCACTTATCCCGACACCCGTGCCCCCTTGAGTACCCACGACTGGGACTACGCCCCGCGCGTGGGCCTGCGCTATGACTTCAACCCGCAGTTGCAGGTGTATGGCAACTTGAGCCGTTCGGTGGAGCCGCCGCATGCCTGGTCGATGATCTGGGGTTCGAACAAATTCTTTGCGAAAGACTCTGGCAGGCCGGAGGCGGGCCTGACCCGTGAAGGCGTGGAACTGCAAAACCAGACCGCCACTACCCTGGAACTGGGCGGGCGCGGCGAAGCCTGGTTCGGCCAGTGGGACCTGGCGTTGTATCACTCGCTGGTGCGCCATGAACTGCTCAGCGTCGAGACCCAGGCGGCGAGTCTCACCGCCTCGCAGGTAGTCGCCGAGTCCAACGCCAGCCCGACCATCCACCAGGGCCTGGAACTGAGCCTCACCAGCCCGCTGTGGGACGGTGGTAATGCCGGCCGCCTGGCCCTGCGCCAGGCCTACACCTTCAGCAACTTCCACTACCGCGACGACCCACGCTTTGGCGACAACACGTTGCCCGGCATCCCCAAGCACTATTACCAGGCGCAGTTGCGCTATAGCCATCCCAGCGGTTTTTTCAGCAGCCTCAATGGCGAGTATTCCTCGCGGGTGGCGGTGGACTATGCCAACTCCTACTACGCGTCAGCCTATGGCTTATTGGGCGCCACCGTTGGTTACGACGCACCGAAACAGGACTGGCAAGCCTGGGTCGACCTGCGCAACCTGACCAACCAGCGCTACGCCAATACCGTGACCCCGGGTTATGACGATCAAGGCCGTGATATGGCGCGCTCGACGCCGGGCGATGGCATGGGCGTGTATGCCGGGGTTTCCTGGAGCCTGCGTTAAGGCTCCTAAACTTATAGCCAGGCGCCATCGTCGGGCCCTTGCCCTGCTATCGTTTTGCTGTCATCGTTTGCGCGATTGGTAATCTTTCTTGTTTGAGAATTTTTTGCGCATGCATGATTTTCCTGTGGCCGAATGTGATATCGCCCGCCGCCAGCAGACACTCACCGCGCTCTACAGCGACCACCACTCCTGGTTGCACGGTTGGCTGCGCAAGAAACTCGGCTGCTCACAGCATGCGGCGGACCTGGCCCAGGATGCATTCGTACGGGTGTTGTTGCTGGCCGAGCCCCACAACATTCAAGAGCCCCGGGCATTTCTCGCGACCACAGCCGGACGCCTGCTGATTGACGGCGCGCGGCGGCGCAAGATCGAGAAAGCCTACATGCAAGCCCTGGCCGTCCAATACGAAGACGCTGGCATGCCCGACCCGGCGGCCATTCATGTGGCGCTGCAGGCCTTGGAGCGCATTGCGCTGATGCTCGCCGGTCTGCCGGACAAGGCTCGCGAGGCGTTCCTGCTCAGCCGCCTGGACGGGCTGACCTACAGTGAAATCGCCGCCCAGCTCCAGGTGTCGTCCAGCACGGTGAAAAACTACATTTCCAGCGCGCTGGTGCATTGCTACCACACGCTGCACGGTGCCGACCCGCTGTGACATCCTCCGAGCAGATTGTCAGTGAGGCGGCGCGCTGGTTGGCGCTGCTCAATGACGAGGACGTCAGCGCTACCGACCGCGAAGACTTTGAGGCGTGGTGCGAGACCGACCCACGTCATCGGGTGGCTTTCGAGCGCATGCGATCGCTGTGGGGCAGCCTTGATGAACTGCCTGCCGAGCCGGCACGCCTGGCGTTGAATCAGGCCTTTGTTCCACGTAAATCCGGGTACGCCGTGCGAGGTGGGCAAGCCCTGGCGTTGCTGGGTGTGTTGGTTATCGGTTGGCTGGGTGTTGAGCAACTGCCGGTGTGGACAGCTGACCAACGTACCAGCGTCGGTGAGCGGCGTCAGGTTGTCCTGGCCGATGGTAGCCAGGTGCAGCTCAACAGCAACTCGGCGCTGGACGTGAAATTCGATGGCCGCCAGCGTGTGATCGAATTGCTCAAGGGCGAGATGTGGGTCGAAGTGGCCAAGGACGCGCAACGGCCATTCATGGTGCGCACTGACCAGGGCACGGCAACGGCACTGGGTACGCGTTTCCTGGTCCAGCGTGCCGCGGACGGCTCGACCGTGGTCACGGTGATCGAGTCAACAGTGGCCGCCAAAGGCAACGACAGCGAAGCGGTGAAAGTGACCGCAGGCCAGCGTGCGATCCTCAAGCAGGGCCGTGCGCAGCCGGCACAACCGGACGGCAACAGCGACCCGGCTGCCTGGACCCGAGGCTTGCTCACGGTGGATGACCGGCCTTTGAGCGAAGTCCTGCAAACCCTGGCCAGCTATCGCCATGGCGTAGTGCATTTTGATCCCCAGGCGTTGCAAGGCATGCGTGTGTCGGGTGTGTTCAAGCTCGACGATAGCGACGCGGCGCTGGCGACCCTGGCGGATAACCTACCGATCAAGGTGGAGTATTTCACTGACCTGATGGTGCTGGTCAAACCCCTCTGAGCGGGCTGAAAACACCCATTCAAATAAAAAAACCTGTCATTCATACCCGATTTCCCGACATGGCCGTCATGGAATATAGAACTCCATTTTCCAGGACCTCTCATGTCACGCTTTGCTCGTCCGTTGCACCCGCTGGCGCTGTCAGTGGCGATGGCTTTTGCCGCTGTGCCCCTGACCATTCACACGGCATGGGCTGATGAAAGCAGCCATTTCTCGATCCCTGCCGGTGACCTGAGCCAGGCCCTCAACGGCTTTGCCGAACAGGCCGGGCTGGCCCTGGCCTTTGACCCGGCCTTGACCCGCGGCAAGCGCAGCAGTGGCTTGAGCGGGCAGTTGAGCAGCGACGCAGCACTGGCCCAGTTGCTGGCGGGTAGCGGTCTACGTGCCCAGGCATTGACTGCCAAGCGCTACCGCATCGAGCCCATCCCCCAGGCGGACGGTTCTGTGGAGTTACAGGCCACGACCATCAGCGGTGCCTATCAAAGCGAAAGCCCGATCGGCCCGGTGTCCGGTTATGTCGCCACGCGCAGCCTGTCCGGCACCAAGACCGACACCGCGTTGATCGAGACCCCGCAATCGATCTCGGTGGTCACCAAGGACCAGATGCGTGCGCAGAATGCCGAGAGCCTCAACCAGATCCTGCGCTACAGCGCCGCGGTCGTCCCGGAAACCCGTGGCGCCACTGCCTCGCGCCTGGATCAGTTGACCATCCGTGGCTTCTCGCCGGTGACATACCTGGATGGTTTGCGCGTGGCGTCAAGCCGCGATGCCTCGCCGCAAAAGGATGCTTTTGACCTGGAGCGCGTGGAGGTCCTGCGCGGCCCGGCGTCGGTGTTGTACGGCCAGGGCAGCCCCAGCGGTGTGATCAACATGGTCACCAAGCGCCCGCTGGATACGCCGTTCCATGAAGTGGGCGTCGAGTACGGCACCTTCAACAAGAAACGCACCACCTTCGACCTCAGCGGCCCGCTGGACGAGCAAGGGGTTTATTCGTATCGCGTCGCCGGGTTGTTCGATGATGCCGACGGCCAGGTCGAACACACCGAGACCCGTCGGCAGTCCCTGTCGTCGGCCTTTACCTGGCGTCCGAATGAGGCCACCTCGCTGACCTTGCTCGGGCATTTCCAGAAGGACCCCAAGGGTGCGTCCTACGGTTCGGTCCCGGCCTGGGGTTCGGTGCTGCACAGCCCGCTCGGGCGCAAGATCGATGTGGATTTCTATGACGGCGAGAAAAACTTCGAGAAGAGTGATCGCGAGCATTACTCCATCGGCTATGCCTTCGAGCATCATTTCAACGATGTCTGGACCGTGCGCCAGAACGCCCGCTATATGCGCAGCGAAGGGATCTATCGCAGCATCTACAGCAATAATCTGCAGGCCGATTACCGCACCATGAACCGCTCGACCATCGCCACCGATGTCGATATGGACGCCTACAACCTGGATAACCAGTTGCAAGGCAAGTTCGACACCGGCCCGGTGCAGCACACGCTGTTGATGGGGCTTGATTACCAGAACACCAGCGTCGATACCAAGGCCGGTTATGGCAAGGGATCGGACCTGGATATCTTCGACCCGGTATACGGCGTGCCAGTGCAGACGCCGGCATTCACCACTGACGCCACGTCTCGCAGTGAGCAGACCGGGGTGTATCTGCAAGAGCAAATGAAATGGGACAAGTGGGTACTGTTGATGGGCGGCCGTTATGACTGGGCCAGCACCGACAACACCACGCTGACCCTCAAGACCGGCGCCAAGTCCAAATCCTCCCTGGACAGCAAAGCCTTTACTGGCCGCCTGGGTGTGGTCTACCTCTTCGATAACGGCCTGGCGCCCTACGCCAGCTATTCCGAATCCTTCTCCCCGCAAACCGGTACCGGCTACGGCGGTTCGGTGTTCAAGCCGACCGAAGGCAAGCAGTACGAAATCGGCATCAAGTACCAGCCGCCAGGCAGCAACAGCTTTATCACCGCCGCCATCTTCGACCTGCGCCAGAACAACGTGCCGACCATGGATCCGGACCCCACTCATCTGTGTGGCAGTGGTCGTTGCCAGGTACAGGACGGTGAAGTGCGCTCCCGTGGCTTCGAACTGGAAGGCAAGGCCAGCCTTAACGACAACCTGGATATCACGGCGGCCTATGCCTACCTCGATAACCGCATCAGCAAATCCAACAGCACCGTGCGCTACGCGCCGATCACCGACATTGGCGTAGGCCCGGCCGTACCGACCCAGGGCACCACCACCTATGCTGTACCACGCCACACGGCCTCGGTATGGGCCGACTACACCTTGCACGACGGCAACCTCAAGGGTTTTGGCGTAGGTGCGGGCGCACGTTACGTCGGCTCGTCCTGGGGCGATACTGCCAATACCTTGAAGGTCCCGGGCTACACCTTGTTTGATGCGGCGGTGCACTACGACATCCCGCACATCAATACCCTGGGCGACAACCTGCGCCTGGCGCTGAACGCCACCAACCTGGCGGATAAAGAGTACGTCGCGTCCTGCTATTCGTACTCGTGGTGCTGGTATGGCTCGCAGCGTACGGTGCAGGCCAGTGCGACGTATCAGTGGTGAGTTGAAAAAACGCCCTGCGTAGCAATGCCGTCTCAAAAGGTCAGTTCGTTATCGAGCTGACCTTTTTTATTGCAGCGGGCAAGGGTTTTGCTCAAATGTATCGAGAAGGCATTTTGCTGGCCCCCACGCCGCCAATGTTTCGCCAAAATCACTTTTATTTTCAGGTGGTTAGGTGGGATGCCAATGCGCAACGTAAAAGTCATGCTGATTGCCTTGGCCCTGGCGAGCGGGACTGCGGTGGCCCAGGGCAAGGCGCTGCGCGAAGGGGATCGGTATATGTGCAGTTGGGGCGCGGGGACGGCGGCCAGGGCCCAGGAGCTGAAGTTGGCCGGCGTTTCATTGTATGCGGCGCGGCAGAAGATCCAGCGGTACAAGTTCGACAAGTCCTGGATGCGCATGATGGCCATGGGCATCACCGAGCAGACCTATGACAGCCCTTCGCGACTCAAGCCTACGGCCGTTCGCGCAAGCTTTTATGAAGAGTGCGTGCGTTACAAGTTGGCGCGCAAATAGACTTTTGTAGGAGCGGGCTTGCCCGCGAAAAACGTCAACGATAACGCGGGGTGTCTGGTCCCCCACGTTGCTCCCAGGTGCTTGGCCGGCAAGCCGGCGCCTACACAAACGTCAACTGCGTTCATGGATGTTCATTAACCTGATAGTTATTAAGGTTTTAACCTGGAAAGTTTGTAAGTTGCACCAAAAAGTAGCACTGAGGAAGTCATGCTCCATAAAAAATGTGTGGTTATTGAATGACTTAGCGCTGTTTTAATCCGACGAAAGGCTATTAATCAACTTGTTACAAGTTGTCTCGCTGGTTATTATGCCCCGGCGTTCACCTCCCACGGTTTATGCATTTTTAAATCCCAAGTGTCCATCAGCTACTTGGGATTTTTTTTGCTCGCGATTTGACCTTCATACCTGAATGTTCGTGGTTTTTCTGGCGCCAATGCACCAGCGCCGTCGGGAAAAAGTGTGGGGTAGCTAACACTTTCACAGGATTACTCACACGTGCTGCACAACCTGATCTACCCTGCATGGATCACGTCTATCGCGTCATGTGCGAGCAAGGGTGTCCAGGATGATTCCGATTGTTGAGTTGAGCCGCATCATGGCGTCCGGTTTCGTCCCGCTGTCGTGCGACTGTAGCGTCAACCCCCAGGGGTTTTTGACGATCCGTGTCTTCGAGCCCGAGTCCGGTCGTGTGGACCTGCTGTTGACCGGTGTGTCGCCACAGGGCCTGGACAGCATCCGTGCCATCTCCAACCTGATCGGCGAACTGCGCACCGAGCTTGCGGCCGGGCGCCGTGGGTTTGCGGCATTCGGCTAGGTATCAGAGCCTGCGCAGAAACGAGCGGACAATCCGCTTGGTGGCGTCGGTGGCATCCAATTGCTCCAGGGCACTGTAGGCATGCCACTGGCAATCGATGATTTCATTGCAGGGCCTGGCCTGGTCAATGTTCACCACCGAGGCTTCAAACACGTGATGCAGTGTGTCACTGGCCTTTAATTCTTGCAGATACAGCAAACCATCCACGTTCAGCCCGGTTTCCTCTTGCAGTTCACGCTCGGCCGCGCCGACTGGGCGCTCATTGCGCTCGACCTTGCCACCGGGCAATGCCCATTTCGACCTGGCCTTGCGCACGAACAGAATATGCCCCTTGTGCTCGCAAATCACCGTTGCGCGTATTTTCATCGTCTGTGCCCCCGCAGCCAGGTGATAGTCATAAAAGTGTAATGCAATTGTCATGCTGGGTCTTTATAGGGGGAGGCTGGAGACCGCGCAGGAAAACACCGATACTGCCCGACTGAAAGAATACTGATGAAGGAAAGTCAGATGAGCACCATCCGCTGGGGCATGATCGGTTGTGGCAGTGTTACTGAAATCAAGAGTGGACCCGCTTTCTACAAAGCACCAGGCTCGGCGCTGGTGGCCGTGATGGGGCGGCGCGAGGAAGCGGTGCGCGATTATGCGGCACGCCACGGGATTGCCCGGACCTACACGGATGCCCAGGCACTGGTCAATGACCCCGAAGTGGATGCGGTGTACATCGCTACGCCACCTGACAGCCATCTGGAATACAGCCTGCTGGCGGCTGCGGCGGGCAAGCATTGCTGCGTCGAGAAACCGATGTCGCTGAATGCTGAACAGAGCGCATTGATGCAGCGCACCTTCGAGCGCGCCGGGCTGCATCTGTTTGTGTCCTATTACCGCCGCTCCCTGCCGCGCTTCCAGCAGGTGCGCGCCTGGCTGCAAGAGGGGCGCATCGGCGAGTTGCGGCACCTCAGTTGGACGTTGTGCAAGCCGCCGTCGCCGACCGATACCCAAGCCAGCAACTGGCGTACCGATCCGGCAATTTCCGGGGGGGGCTATTTTGCCGACCTGGCCAGCCATGGCCTCGACCTGTTCCAGTACCTGGCGGGAGATATCGTCGAGGTCACGGGTTACACCGCACGCCAGGCCGAGCGCTATGCGGCGGAAGATGCCGTCACCGCCTGCTGGAGCTTCAGCTCGGGCGCACTGGGGATGGGCTGCTGGAACTTTGTCGCCGACCGTCGCGAGGACCGGGTCGAGTTGATTGGCAGTCAGGGGCGTATCACTTTTTCAGTGTTCGACGAGCAGCCGTTGCAACTGGAAGCCGAGGTCAGCGAGACCCTGCACATTGCCCATCACCCCCATATCCAGTGGCACCACGTGTTGGCCATGAACGCCCATATTCGCGGCGAGAGCGTGCACCCGGCCCTGGCGATCGAGGCCTTGAAGACCGACCGGATCATGGATCGGGTGTTGCAGCGCAAGCCTTGATGCCTGGAGCTGTTGTGCTTTCTGCTGCGCGGCGGCGCGTTGGCTGACTACCAGTTGGGGCGGTGGTTCAGAACACTGGCCGTTCACTTTAATGAAGGATTAGTTCGATGAAATGGAAAACCGCCTGGATCGCCCTGTGCCTGGTGTTGGCTACGCAGGCAGGCGCCGCCTCGCGTAACCAGGGGCAGGCCGGCGACTTTGATTTTTATGTGTTGGCATTGTCCTGGTCGCCGACGTTTTGCCTGACCCACCCGCAGGACCAGCAGTGCGTCGGCAAGGGCTACGGCTTTGTGCTGCATGGCCTGTGGCCGCAATATGCACGGGGCGGGTGGCCGGCCTCTTGCCTGCCGCAGTCACGGTTGTCGGCCGAAGAAATGGCCAAGGGCCTGTCATTGTTCGTCACCGAAAAACTGCTCAAGCACGAATGGGCCAAGCACGGCACATGCAGTGGCCTGGAGGCGTCCGACTATTTGGACAAGACCGACGCCGCATTGGCTGTCGTGCAGATCCCGCAGGCGTTCCAGCCCTTCAATGTGCCCGGCCCACTCGCCGCCAGGGACATTGAAGCCTTGTTTCGCGAGAGTAACCCCAGCATGGGGCGCCACGGCATGGCCGTGATCTGCAAGGGCAAGGTGTTGTCGGAGGTGCGGGTCTGCTTGAGCAAGGAACTGCGCTTGGCCGGTTGCCCGCAGAGCATCAAGACACAATGCCGTGGTGGCGAGCTCCGGATTCCTGCACAGCGCTAGTTGTCTTCTATGTCGGCCTGGGGAATTGACCCTGGGCATGACAAGAGGCCTATGGATGGGCTAGCTTCAAGGTGTACCAGTCATTGATTAACTTGCGGAGGTACTTCATGCCAGTGAAACATGATCTTTATCAGGATTTGGGGTTGAGCAAGGAAGATGTCCAGCAGCGTCGGGCAAACCACCATCGGTTGGATGTATTGCTTACCCAATATGACGTCGCCGACAAGGAGGTATTGGAAGCTGAATCCGCAAGTGCCAATGACGATGATGTTGAAAACCTGAAGAAGAAACGTCTTTTGATCAAAGATAAAATCGTTGAGCAGTTGGAGCAAACCAAGGGGCATTAGCCAGCGCTGGCGCGTGTCCATATTTGTTCAGAATTGACCAAAGGACAGCCGTCCCGCCACTGCCTATTATCCCAACCGTTCGCCCGACCCTGGGGCACGTTGACTGCGCATGGAATGCGTTGTGGTGTCGGGCGAACTCTTTTTTCTAGGTGCGCAGCGCCTGCAGGCAGGTGTCGATCGAGCGCTGCTGGGTGTCTGCATACAACTGCAACTCATCAATGGTCCGGCGACCCAGGGCCTGTTCAAATTCAGCCTGGTTGGCGTTGGCCGCGTAGTGACTCTGCGCCGTATCGCCCAGGTTCGACTGGAAAATCCCCGCCGCGCTGACCGGCAGAAAATCCTCGTATACCAAGGGTTCAATCGCCACGTAACCGGCCTCAAGCAGTGCGTCCAGGCTAGGTCGAGGGCTCTTGTCGGCTACGCGGCCCTTGTCGGTCACGAAGTAGCGAAAGAACGCCAACCCTTGTTCGCGCATGTCCCGGTAATTATCCGCAAAGGCCTGGAAGTGCTGTTCCATCAGTTCGCTGTAGCGTTGGGCGTTGGCTTCATTGGGAAAGGCGCCCAATTCGTCCCTGGCGGCGTTGAGTAGCTGGTCGTACAGCGCCCGGCCTTTGGGCGTCAGGGCCACGCCACGTTGTTCGATCTCGCCAAACCTTGCGCTGTGACTGCCTTTGGCATCGGTAAAGGCAATGGCTTCGTCGAGGGCCTTGAAGCTGGTCTGGCGCAGCAGGATCGGGCATTGACGGCGGGGTGGGCCTTCGATCACGGCCTTGGGGGTGATGCCTTTGCCGGGCATGTCGGCTTGTACGCGGTCGATGTCCAGGGTGCGCGGGGTCAGGTGATTGATGTGCGGGCCCTTGAAGGCCACCACGTCGGCAATCAACCGGTGCTGGTCGCTGAGTTGTTGGTATTGGGCGGCGCTGACCGTGGCGGTGTGGTGCCAGCGAAAGGTTTCCAGGGCCTGTTGGATAAAGGCCTGGGCATCACGGGCATTGAGGCCGCCGTCGGCTTCGGCCTGTTCGATCAGGGCCAGGGCCTGTGGGGTGAAAATCGAGCGCTTGGCCAGGGCGGCTTCGGCAAAGGCCCGCAGTTCAAGGTTTTCGATCAGCTCCAGGCGCAGCAGCGAAGTGAAGACCCGGAACGGGCTGGTTTGCAAGGCGCTTTCATGCACTGCGCGAAAGGCCGTGGAATGCACTGGCACGCCAGCCGGGGTGAGGTCGTAGTAGCCCACCGGCTGCATGCCCATCACCGCAAACAGGCGGTTGATGGTTGCCAGTTCAAGGGCGGTGCCCAGGCGGATGGCGCCGTGGCGCTCCATGTCCAGGCGCTGGATTTCACCGGTGCGCTGCAGTTGCTGCGCCAGACCGGTATCGTTTGCTAGCACCCGGGCATTGGTTTCGGCCACCAGCTCCAGCAACGCGCCATACAGCGGCACTTCCTCGCGGTACATGTCGGACATGGCCCTGGAGAAGTCTTTGCGGATGTCGTCGGGGCTGATATGGCGCGGGGTAGACATAGAAAAATTCCTGGCTGCGATAACGGTGGTATGGGCCGTAAGCCAGATTTTGTTGGGCGTTGCCTGTGGGCGCAAACGAAGATTCCTCTGGACTTCATTCTGCAAATGAATGAGCGCGACAGGCACAAACAAAAATCCCGCCTGGGTCGGCGGGATTGGTCAACCCAGGTTGCCCTGGATCAGGCCGGGAACAGCTCGCTCAGCTTCATCGCCAGCATCATGTCGCCTTCGGTGCGCAGCTTGCCGCCCATGAAGGCCTGCATGCCGTCGGTGGAACCGTCGACGATGCCTTGCATGGTTTCACCGTCCATGACCAAGGTCACTTGGGCGTCTGGGTTCTCGCCTTCTTGCAGTTCGCAAGTGTTGTCCTTGACGATCAGCGAGAAGTTCTTGGTGTCGTCGATACGGAAACCGAACACCAGGTCCAGGCCGTCGGCGGCGCTTGGGTTGAATTTGGCTTTCATTGCTTCTACGGCTTTAGCTACGTCAGTCATGGTTCGATCCTTTTATGGGTGGTGCCAGTGACCTTGGGGTCACGGTTGGCCGCAATTCATCGGAAGGTGATGAGCTGCGGCGCCTTCAACAGCTGCAAGTGGGTATGGCTGTTGAAGGAAGCCAGTGCCACTTCGCGACCACGGAACTTCAAGTGGTTGAGCGAAGTGTTGACAATCTGCCAGTTCAGCTCGAAAGCCTGGGCGGCAGGTATGTGGGTAATCAGGTGGAGTAGGGCGGTAATGGTCCCGCCAGAGGTAAATACCGCGATTTTGTGGGTGTTGTCGGCAGTCTCAAGCAGGCGTTGCAAGCCACCGCGGACGCGTTCGACAAACCCCAGCCAGCTTTCCAGGCCGGGCGTGTCGTAAGTCCCGCTCAGCCAGCGTTCGATGATCAGGGCGAAAATGCGCTGGAACTCACCACGGTTCTGGGGGGCGTTGCGCAGGGTCTCCAGGGCTTCGGGCTCGCTGTCGAGCAAGTCCGGGAGCAGGGCGCGGATGATTGCGTCAGCATCGAATTCGTTGAAGGCGCTGTCGATTTCCAGCGCAGGCACCGGCAAGCCCTGGGCGCCGATGGACTCGAACGCGGCGTTGGCGGTGTGCTGCTGACGACGCAGGTCGCCCGACACACAGCGGTCGAACGTCAGGCCCAGGTCAGCCAGGTGGCTGCCGAGGATCTGCGCCTGCTGCACACCAACGGGCGACAGCACGTCATAGTCGTCTGCACCGAAGGAGGCCTGGCCATGTCGAATCAAATAGATGCTGCCCACGTCCGTTCACCCGGTACGTTGAAAGTCTGGCGAGGTTATGAGGATGCCGGGAAGCTGTCAATGAAAAAACATACGCTTGTTTTAAAAGCTCGTTAGAGGCCCGTCTCAAGGGGTTTCAGCTCTGGCTCCCCGGCGGTCCCGTCGGTATGCTGGGGCGATCCGCGCCTGGCGCACCGTATCTGTAAGGAGTCCCATGGAGTTTTTGGCTGAGTATGCAAGTTTTCTGGCAAAAACCGTTACGTTGGTGGTCGCCATTCTGGTGGTACTGATCAGTTTTGCGGCGTTGCGCAGCAAGGGCCGGCGCAAGAATGCCGGGCAGTTGCAGGTCAGCAAGCTCAATGACTTCTACAAGGGCTTGCGCGAGCGCCTGGAGCAGACCCTGCTCGACAAGGATCAGCTCAAGGCCCTGCGCAAATCCCAGGGCAAGTCCGAGAAAAAACACAAGAAAACCCCTGAGGCCAAGCCACGGGTGTTTGTCCTGGATTTTGACGGCGACATCAAGGCCTCGGCCACCGAGAGCCTGCGTCATGAAATCACCGCGCTGCTGAGCCTGGCGACGCCCAAGGACGAAGTGGTGCTGCGCCTGGAAAGCGGCGGTGGCATGGTCCACAGCTATGGCCTGGCATCGTCGCAATTGGCGCGGATCCGCGAGGCGGGCGTGCCGTTGACGGTGTGCATCGACAAGGTTGCGGCCAGCGGTGGCTACATGATGGCGTGCATCGGCGAGAAGATCATCAGTGCCCCGTTTGCCATCCTCGGTTCCATTGGTGTGGTGGCTCAGCTCCCTAACGTCAACCGTCTGCTGAAGAAGCACGACATCGACTTTGAAGTGCTGACCGCTGGCGAATACAAGCGCACCCTGACCGTGTTTGGCGAAAACACCGAGAAGGGTCGGGAGAAGTTCCAGGAAGACCTGGACATCACCCATCAACTGTTCAAGAACTTCGTGTCGCGCTATCGCCCGCAACTGGCGATTGATGAAGTGGCCACCGGCGAAGTCTGGCTGGGTGTCGCGGCGCTGGACAAGCAACTGGTGGACGCCCTGCAGACCAGTGACGAATACCTGGCCACCAAGGCCAAGACCGCCGAGCTGTTCCACCTGCACTATGCCGAGCGTAAAAGCCTGCAGGAGCGCGTGGGCCTGGCAGCCAGCGGTTCGGTGGACCGGGTGCTGCTGGCCTGGTGGAGCCGCCTGACCCAGCAGCGTTTCTGGTAACACGGCCCCCGCCTCTGTAGGCGCGAGCTTGCTCGCGAAAAACTCAAGACCAGCGCGGTGATCCAACAGACCCGCGTTATCCTTGACGACCTTCGCGAGCAAGCTCGCTCCTACAGGGTGTGGGAATCGGATGCCTCATCAGCAGGCCTACCACCAGCGCCCCCAGCAGGCTCAACAGCCCCGCCACCCACAACACCCTGCCAAACCCACCGACAAACGCCTGCCATGCCAAAGGTTGCACCAGCCCCTGCGCCGATTCCGGCAGCAGCGCCATGGCCGCTGGCATGTCCCCGGCCACCACCCGCGAGGCAATCCCCGGTACTTGCGCCTGCCATTGCGCACCGAGGCTGGCGTGCAGCAGATGCTCGCTATGGCTGGCCAGCAGCGCCCCGTATACCCCGATCGCCAACATGATCGCGCTGAAGCGCATGGTGGTGCTCATGCCTGACGCCATGCCCGCACGGTCCCGCGGCACACACGCCATGATGTTTTTCTGGGTATCGCCATTGAGCAGGCCGGCACCGGCGCCGGTCACTGCAATTGCCAGGGCGAACGGTAGATAACCGCCGACACTCACGGCCCAGGCGCTGAGCAGGTTGCCGCTGCCCACCAGGGCCAGCCCGGCCGCCATCAGGGTGGCCGGGGCGAAGCGGCTGGCCAGGCGTGCGCCGATCCGCGGGCAGATCAGCATGGTCAGGGCAAACGGCAGCATGCCCAGACCCGAGGCAATCGCAGAAAATCCCAGGCCGTTTTGCAGGTAGAACGGCAGCAGCGTCATCATCACCTGCGCACAACCGGCATAGGCAAACATCCCGAGCAACGCGCCGATAAACCGTGGGTACTGGAACAGCTGCAGGTCTACCATCGGCCGGCGTTGCAAATGCTCGACCCACACAAACAGACCCAGCAGGAACGCGCCGCCGAGCAACCGCGCATAAGTCAGCGGGTTGTCCCAGCCGATCCGGTTGGCTTCGATCAGCCCCCAGATCAGGCACAACAGGCTGGCGCTGAAGGTCAGGCTGCCCCAGGGATCGAGGCGCGCCGATTGGCTGTCGCGCGATTGCGGTATGGCGTGCAGGACCAGCGCCAACAACGCCAGGCCTACCGGCAAGTTGAGGTAGAAAATCCAGCGCCAGCCCATGGAGTGGGTAATCAGGCCGCCGAGGGTCGGGGCGGCGGTCATCGCCACGCCCATGCAGGCGCCCCAGAAGGCCCAGGCCTTGGCCCGTTCCAGTTCATCGTGAAAGGCGTGGCCGATGGACGCCAGGGCTGAGGTCAGCAGTAATGCCGCACCGACACCTTTGACGGCGCGGGCGATATCCAGCAACAGCACGTTGGGGGCGGCGCCACAGCCCAGGGAGGCGAGGATAAAAATAGCCAGGCCCCAGAGCAGGGTTTTCTTGCGGCCGAAGCGGTCGGCAATGCTCCCGGCCGGCAACAGCAGGGCGGCGAACGCCAGCATATAGGCGCTGACCACCCATTCGATGTCGGCGAAATTGGCCCCCAGGTCGCGGGCAATTGTCGGCAGGGTCACGGCGACGATATTGGTGTCGAGGACAATCAGCGAACAGACCCCAGAGGCGGTCAACAGGGTAAGGCGTGGGCTGACCTGGCTCATGGCGTGATTACCTGGCAGGCAACAGGCAAGGTGCAATTGACGGGCATGATGAGGACTCTCTATTGTGGGCATCCTGTCAGCTTATCGTCGGCGCCCAGTGAATCTGTTAGCCGAAGCGAAGCACATCATTACCTTTGAGCTAATCCTGCAATGGAAATACGCCATTTCCGCTACTTCCTGGCCGTTGCCCGGCACCGCAACTTCACGCGTGCCGCCGAGCAGTTGGACATTGCCCCGCCCACTTTGAGCCGGCAGATCCAGGATATGGAGCGTGCCTTGGGCACTCGCCTGTTTATCCGCCGCCAGCGCGACGTCAGCCTGACGGAGGCGGGCACTGCGCTGTTGGCCGAAGCCGAGGCCACCGTGCGCCAGTTCGAGTTTGCCCAGCGCAATGCACAGCGCGCCGGGCGTGGCGAGATCGGCCATATCGAGTTGGGTTATGTCGCGTCGGCGGTGTATTCGGGAGTGTTGCAACGGCAGGTCCAGGCATTTTGCGCAGAGTTTGCCGATGTCAGCCTCAGCGTACGGGAAAGCCCCATGGCCCTGTTGCCGGGGCTGGTGGCCGAGGGGCGCTACGACATTGGCTATATTCGCTCACCGATGACCTTGCCCGACGGTGTGGAGGCGCTACGCCTGGGCAGCGAAGGTTTTGTCCTGGCGCTGCCCCAGGGGTCGTGGCTGCTGGGTTTGAAGGCGATCACCTGCGAGCACTTGCAGAACGAGACCTTCATCCTGCCCGAGCAAATCAGCGGCACCTTGCAGGTGGCCGCGCAAGGCGGGTATGCCCCGCGCCTGGGGCCGCAGCCGGGAGGCCTGGTGGCGGTGATTGCCCTGGTGTCGCTGGGGCAGGGCGTGGCGGTGGTGCCGGAGTCGGTGGTGGGGCATGTCAGCCTGCCGGGTGTGCAATACCGCAACATCCAGGGCAGCGATGCCTCGTCGTGGCTGTCGCTGATTTACCGGCGCTTTGAAAAGGCCCCGGCGGTGGCGCGGTATATCCAGCACGTCAAACATAACCCCACTTTGTAGGTGTCGGTTCCTACAGGGTCAGTCGGGGTTGGATCGAGTCTGCCAGTCGCGTGAGGATCAGGCAGCAGGACACCGCCCCGGCATCCAGTACCCCCAGCGAGCGTTCGCCCAGGCGGCTGGCGCGGCCGATCTTGGCCACCAGGTCCTTGGTCGAGTCGCGGCCCTGGGAGGCTGCAGTTTTCATCGCGTCCAGGGCATCACCGAAGGAGGCGCCCGCTGCCTGCGCCCGCTCAAACGCCTCCACCGCCGGAATCAGGGTATCCATCAAGCACTTGTCGCCCACACCGGCTTCGGTGATGTCCTGCAACGAAGTCAGGCCGCCGCGCAGTAAATGGGCGAAGGTGGCGCCATCGATGTCTTCGCAGCCGCGTACTTCGTCGGCCATGCCGATAAACAGGCTGCCATACAGCGGTCCCATGGAGCCACCGATGCCTTCCATCAGGCTCAAGGTCAGTTCATCCAGGGCCTCGGCCAGGGTCAACTGCCGGCCTTCGATGGTGCGGCCGCAATGGGCGAAGCCTTTGGCCATATTGATGCCGTGGTCGCCATCGCCAATCGCGCCGTCGACTTCGCTGAGGTACTCACGGTTGGCGACGATCACGCTGACCAGGTCGGTGACAATTGCACTGCCATCGTGGGTAGAAAAATGCTGGCTCATGGTTTATTCCGCCTGGGTCATGCCGATGGAGCGGCAAGGTTGGTCGATCAGGGTTTTCAGCTCGGCATCCAGGCCTAGCAGGGTCAGGGTCACGCCCATCATTTCCAGGGAGGTGAAGTAGTTGCCGACGTAGCAACGATGGATCTTCAGGCCCAGGGCCTTGAGCTGGCTTTCGACTTCGGCGTAGAAAATGTACAGCTCCATCACTGGCGTCGCGCCCAGGCCCGAGACCAGCACCACCACGCTGTCGTCCTGGCTGAAGTCACGGTCGGCGAGGATCGGTGCCAGCATGCGCGCGGCCATGGCGGCGGCGGATTCGATCGGAATCACTTCGATCCCGGGTTCGCCGTGGTGGCCGATACCCAATTCCATCTGGCCGTCGGGGATCTGGAAGTTCGGCTTGCCCACTGCCGCAATGGTGCAGGGTGTGAGGCCGATACCGATGGAGCGACAGTGATCGACGGCCTTCTGCGCGACGCGAATCACTCCATCCAGGTCGTAGTGCTGCGCGGCGGCGGCACCGCCGATCTTCCACATGAAAATCTCCCCGGCCACCCCGCGACGCTTGGCGATATCGGCCTTGGGCGCCGACGCAACGTCATCGTTGGCGACTACGGTGCGGATCTGCATATCTTTGCTGGCGGCCATTTTCATCGCCAGCTTCACGTTCATATTGTCGCCGGCATAGTTGCCGTACAGGCAAGCCACGCCGGCCCCATGGTCGGCGGCGCGGAAGGCGTCGAAAAAGCTCTTGGCGGTGGGCGAAGAGAAGATTTCGCCGACGGCCACGGCGTCCACCAGGCCGGGGCCGACATAGCCGAGAAACGCCGGCTCATGGCCCGAGCCGCCACCGGTGACGATGCCGACGCAGCCCTGGCTGGAGGGCTTGGCCTTGCTGATCACGCGGGGATTGGTGTCGCTCTGGCGCAGTTCGGGATGGGCGACCAGAATGCCGCGCAGCATGTCCTCGACCACTTGGTCCGGATCGTTGATGACTCGATTCATAACGCGGGTTCCTGTTCTTGTTGTGAGCAACTGACTGTAGGAGCGAGCTTGCTCGCGAAAAACGTTAACGCTAACGCGGGCTGCCTGGATGAGTGCGTCGCCCTCAGGTTTTTCGCGAGCAAGCTCGCTCCTACAGTAAAAAGCGGTTGGGGTGTTTTAGGGTTCGAGCACAACCTTCAAGGACTTGTCCCCACGCTCCATCACCGCAAACGCTTCCTTGAAATCCGCCAATGCAAACTTGTGGGTCACCACGTCGCGCATGTCGATCTTGCGCTTACCGATAAAGTCGATGGCCCGTGGGTACATGTAGGGGCCCAGGTGCGAACCCAGCACATCCAGTTCCTTGCGGTCGCCAATGATCGACCAATCTACCGTGGCCTCGTCGTTGAATACGCTGAATTCGACAAAGCGCCCCAGCTTGCGCAGCATCGCCAGGCCCTGGTTCACCGCCTTGTGGTGCCCGGTGGCTTCGATATAGATATCGCAGCCATAACCGTCGGTGATTTCGCGGATTTTTGCCAGTACATCCACCTCGGCCGGGTTCCAGACCTCGTCGGCGCCCATGCGCAGGGCCAGTTCGGCGCGTTCGGGTTTCATGTCGAGCACGATCAGGCGTTTCGGGTTGCGCATGCGCACCGCGCCGATGATGCCCAGGCCCAGGGTGCCGGCGCCGGCCACCACCACAATATCGTCGAAATCCACATTGGCCCGTTCCGCCGCGTGCAGCGAGCAGGCCAGGGGTTCGATCAGGATCGCCTCGTCTGGCGCGATGGAATCCGGCACCTGGTGGATGATGCCTTCCTTGGTGAAGATCATGTACTGGGCCATGGCGCCCTGGACGTTGTTCTGGAAACCGTAGAGGTCGTGTTTCTGGCACATCCAGTACTGGCCGTGGTTGCAGAAGCGACAACCCCAGCAGGGCACGATCTGCTCGGAAATCACCCGGTCGCCAACCTTCACCCCACGCTTTTCGGCGCCGGGACCCAGGGCGACCACGCGGCACACAAACTCATGCCCGGGAATCATCGGCGGCTTGACGTAGCGCGGCTGCTCGGCGTCGCCCCAGAACGATGGTGCGCCGCGATAGGTCTTGATATCGCCCATGCAGATGCCACACAGCTCGACCTTGGTCAGGATTTCGTCGGGGCCGGGTGTCGGGACGTCGACGGTTTCCAGGCGATAGTCTTCCGGGCCGTGGCACACCACGGCCTGCATGGTCTTGGGGATTATCGGGTTGAGTTGTTCGGCGGTACGTTCGGTGGCAGTGGACATGACAAACCTCGCGACGAATAGATGGGTTACTGAATGCTGTAGCCGCCGTCGATCACCATATTGGCGCCGGTGATCATCTGGGCCGCGTCACTGAGCAGGTACAACGCCAGCCCGGCGATTTCATCCGGCTGGGCAAAACGGCCAGCCGGGATCTGCAACTTGGCCCGTTCGCCCACCTCGCCAGCCCAGGCTTTCTTGCCCAGGGCAGTCTCGACAATGGTCGGGGAGATGGCATTTACATTGATGTGCGGTGCCCATTCCATGGCCAGTACCTTGGTCATGCCGACAATCGCCGCCTTGCTCGCGCAATACGCCACATGTCGATCCAGGCCGATCACCGCTGCCTGGGAGGCCAGGTTGACGATGCGCCCGCTGCCTTGGGCCAGCATGTATTTGGCACAAGCCTGGGCTACGAAGAAGCTGGCCTTGAGGTTGATGTCCAGGGTGATGTCCCAGGCGTTTTCGCTGACGTCGATGGCCTTGTCCAACATCACCACGCCGGCGCTGTTGACCAGGTAGTCCAGGCGTTTGAAGTGCGCGAACACGGAGTCGATGCTGCTCTGCACCTGGTCCAGCTGGCGCAGGTCGACGACGATCCCCAGATGCCCGGCGCCGAGGCTGGCGGCGACTTCGGCCACGGCCGGATCACGGTCGAGCAAAGCCACGCGCGCGCCGCGCTCCACCAACAGGCTGGCGCACGCCAGGCCAATCCCCGCGGCCCCGCCGGTGATCACGGCGCAGCGGCCACTGAGGTCGAAGGCTTGGTTCCAGAATCCAGACATTGGTTTAACTCCATTCTCAAAAACAGTGGAGATCAAATGTGGGAGCTGGCTTGCCTGCGATAGCATCGACTGGGTAACCCTGATACACCGAGGTGCTCGCATCGCAGGCAAGCCAGCTCCCACACTGGGCTGTATTTCAACTCAATATTTATTTAGTGCCACTGACCTGCTGGTACAGCGCATCCGCATTCGCAGTGGTCACGGGCACCCACGGCAGGATGTAGCTCTTGGCGGTGCCGTCGCCCCATTGCACGTCCTTGGCATAGCGCTCCCAAATCACGGATCGCGGCTTGTAGTCCTTGCCGGCCAGGGCGCGCAGGGCTACGTCCAGGGCGCCTTGGGATTGCGCCTGGGCGTCTTGCAGAAAGGTGGTGATTTCGTTTCTCTTCGCAGCCTGGATGGCATCCGGCATGCCGTCGATGGACGTCACCGGTACTTCGGTGGGCGTCAGTCCGCGGGACTTCACCGCTTGCAGGGCGCCGAGGGCCATGTCGTCGTTTTGCGCGATGATCCCGGAGATGCCGCCATTGGGATGGGCATTGAGCCAGTCTTCGGTCAAGGCCAGGGCTTCGGCCCGGGACCAGTTGGCGGTCTTCATCTCGATAATCTTGATCTGCGGGTGCTTGTTCAGTACCTCCATCTCGCCCCGTTCCCGGTCGATCTGGGCCGACTGGCCAATCGGCCCCTGGATGATCGCCACATTGCCCTTGCCTTTGAGTTGCTCGACCATGGCCTGGGCCTGGAGCCGGCCACCCTCGACGTCATCGTTGCCCACGTAAGGAATTTTGGGGTCTGCCAGCTTGGCATTGGAGGCAATTACCGGGATGTCTTCGGCCATTGCCCGGGTCACGGTACCGATGCCGGCCTTGGTATCGATGGGGACAAACAGGATTGCATCGAAGCGCTGGGTGATCATGGTTTCGATCTGGTTGTTCTGGGTCAGCGCATCGTAGTTGCCATCGAATACGGTGATTTGCACGCTGCCGTCCTTGACCGCCGGGTGCTCTTTGAGTTCGCGCACCCAGTTCTGCATGAATTGGCCCTTGAGGCCGTAGACGGCGGCGCCGATCTTGTAGGGCTTGCCTTCGGCGGCCAGGGTGATGCTGCTGGCGAGCAGGGTGAGGGCCGCAACGGCGGCAAATGATGTAGCGAATTTCATGATGAGAACTCCGTTTATTGTTGTGGTCGTTCAGTTCGTTTCAGAGGAAAAGCGACTAGCGTTTTTTCTTGCGCCACACGTCAATCAACACCGCGAGCACGATGATCAGGCCCTTGGCGACTTGCTGGTAATAGGAGGACACGCCGAGCAGGTTCAGGCCGTTGTTGATCACCCCGATCAGCAGGGCGCCGAACAGCGTGCCGACGATGGTGCCGATGCCGCCGGACAAGCTGGTACCGCCGATCACCACGGCGGCAATCGCATCCAGCTCATAAGACATGCCGGCCTGGGGCAGGGCGGAGGTGGTGCGTGCTGCCAGAACGACACCCGCCAGGCCCGCCAGCAGCCCAGAGACCACGTACACCGAGAACGTCACCTTGCGCACCCCAATCCCCGAGGTGCGTGCGCTCTTTTCGTTGCCGCCTACTGCGTAGATGTAGCGTCCGTAAGTGGTGTAGCGCAGCACCATCCAGAAAATCAGCGCGACCACGGCAAAGATGATCACCGGCACGCCAATCGGCCCGAACTTGCCGATGCCCAGGGCCAGGTAGGCGTCCGGCAGGTCGGTGACCGGGCTGCCGTCGTTGAGGATGAAGGTCATGCCCCGGGCAATGCTGAGCATGCCCAGGGTCGCGACGAAGGGCGGGATCGACAGGTTGGCCACCATGAAACCGTTGACCACCCCCAGCATCGCGCCGGCAAACATCCCGGCGCTGACGGCGGCCAGCAAGCCGTAGCCCTGGGTCGCGACCAGGGCGCTGCACAGGCCGGCGAAGGCGAGGATCGAGCCTACCGAGAGGTCAATGCCCTTGGTCAGGATCACATAGGTCATGCCTACAGCGAGGATGCCGTTGATCGAGGTCTGGCGCAGGATGTCCATCCAGTTGCGCCAGGTCATGAAGTACTCGCTGGAAAACGCCATGACCACACACAGCAGGATAAACACCAGCGGCAGGCCAAAGCGGTCGAGGGAAAGGCGCAGGCGGCTGCGCGCGGGGGTGGTCAACGGAGCGGCAATGGTTTTGGCATTCATGAGGCAAGACTCAACAAGGCTTCCTGGGAAAGGGCGGTGTCGCTGCTGATAGTCACCAGCCGGCCACCCTTGAAGACAGCGATACGGTCACTCAGGTGCAGCAGTTCCGGGGCTTCCGACGACACCACGATGGCCGCGCCACCGGCGCGCACGAACTGGTCCAGCAAGTGATAGATCTCCTGTTTGGCGCCTTCATCGATACCCCGGGTCGGCTCATCGCACAGCAGGCACACCGGTTGGGTCGACAGGCATTTGGCAAGCACCACCTTCTGTTGATTGCCGCCGCTCATGGACGCCACCGGCAGGTCCAGGGAGGTGGTCTTGATTTGCAGGCGCTTGACCATGTCTTCGGCCAACTGGTTTTCCTTGCGTGCATTGATCAGCGACCAGCTCGACAGCTGCTTGTACGCCGATAATGCGATGTTTGAGAGGATGCTGGAGCTGAGCACCAGGCCGCTTTCCTTGCGGTCCTCGGTGACCAGGGACATGCCGGCGCGGATGGTCGCCTTAGGCAGCCCGATGGGCATCGGCTTGCCTTGCAGGGTGACGCTGCCGGCATCCGGGGTGGTCAGGCCGTAAATGCAATTGAGGAACTCGCTGCGCCCCGAGCCCATCAGGCCATAGATGCCGAGGATTTCGCCCTGGCGCAATTGCAGGCTGATGTCCTGGAATTCGCCGCTGCGGCTCAGGCCCTGGACGTCCAGGCAGCACTCGGCGGCGCTTTCACGCCCGGCCTTGTGGTCGATACGTGTCAGTTCCTGGCCGACGATGCCACGTACCAGATGGGCGCGATCGATATCGGCCATACGCCCGCTTTCGACGAAGGCGCCGTCACGGAAGATGCTGTAGTCGTCGGCGATCTGCGCCAGCTCGCTGAGGCGATGGGACACATAGACGATGCCGGCGCCACGGGCGGTGAGGCGGCGGATGGCCTTGAACAGGGTTTCGGCCTCACGCTCGCCGATGGCGGAGGTGGGCTCGTCCATGATCATCACCTGGCAGTCATGGCTGAACGCCTTGGCGATCTCCACCAGTTGAATCTGCGCCACGCTCAGGCGGTGCATGGGGGCGGTGGCCTCGACCTCGAACTCCAGGCTTTCCAGCAACTCGCGGGTGCGCCGGTTCAGTTCCTTGCTGTCGACGATGCAGCCGGCGCGCCGTGGTTCGCGGCCCAGCCAGATGTTCTCGGCGACGGTCATGTAGGGGATCGGCTCCAGCTCCTGGGTGATCATCGCGACCCCCGCCGCCAGCGCTTCACTGGGGCGATGGAAATGCACAGGGGCGCCATTGAGCAGGATGTTGCCGGCATCACGCTGGGTGATGCCCATCAGGATACTGAGGAACGTGGATTTGCCGGCGCCGTTGCCGCCGCACAGGGCATGCACACTGCCGGCCCGCAGCGAGAGACGGCCGTCACGCAGGGCAGGGATGCCGGCGTAGGCCTTGGCGACGTGTTCAGCCTGGAGCAGTAATGGCGTAGCCATCGGCGTGTCCTCGTGCTGTGAATTCTTATTAGGTACACAGTCGTGTTGCTGCGTGATCATATGTGTACCAAATGAAATTCTGATCAGTCAATCTCTTTCACTGAAAACTTGTAATTGCCTGCCAGCTCTTAATTCGTGGCGTTTTAGAGGGGTTTGACTGGCGGGTCAGTTAAAACGTGCTTGACAGTTGCGAGGGAATATCCGAGAAATGACTGATAGAAATTTCACAGAGTGATCATATGATCAGTCTTAAGTTTCACCACGGCAGCGGAGCCTAATGTCATGAACTCACCTTTCCCGGTGGCTATCGGATGTGACGAAGCAGGTTATGAGCTCAAGGAACTGTTGAAGCGCCATATCGAGGCGTTGGGGTATCCGGTGACCGACTTTGGTACCCATTCCACGGCGCCCGTGCTCTACCCGGACATTGCGCTGGCAGTGGCCACGGCCATCAACGCCGGGCAACAACGCCTGGGGGTGCTGGTCTGTGGCACGGGCATCGGCATGGCCATCTCGGCCAACAAAGTCCTGGGGATTCGTGCGGCCCAGGCCCACGACACCTATTCGGCGGAGCGGGCGCGCAAGAGCAACGATGCGCAGATCTTGTCCATTGGTGCGCGGGTGGTCGGGGCGGAACTGGCCAAGAGCATCGTCACCGCGTTTCTGGCCTCGGAGTTCGAGGCGGCGCGCTCCGGGGCCAAGGTCGAGCGCATCAATGCCATTGAGCGTGATGGGCATCAGTAGTGGACGTGGCGGGGCAAGAGTCGGGAGAATGCGCCTTTGACGCCGAAACGGAAGCCCGTCCCCATGAGTGACAGTACCCTGCGCACCGCCAGCGATATCGATCTGATGACCGAAGTGGCGATGCTCTATTACCTTGAGAACGTCACTCAGGAAGCCATCGCCAAGCGCTTTGACCTGTCCCGCGCGAAAGTCAGCCGGCTGCTCAAGCGTGCGCGCGATGAAGGGATTGTCGAGGTGCGGGTGTTGCAGCATCCGGCAATGAACAATGAATTGGAGCAGGCGCTGGTGGAGCGCTTCCAGCTGGACCGTGCGTTGATCGCGGTCGATCACAGCGACGCCGACACCCAGCGCTCCGCCGTGGCCAGCCTGGTGGCCAACTACCTGAACAAGACCCTGGGCGACGGCATGATTGTCGCCGTGGGCATGGGGCGCAATGTGGGGGCGGTGGCCGATAACGTGTTTTTGCCGGTGACGCGCAACTGCACGTTTGTCTGCGCCATTGGCGGTTCGCTCAAGGCGGGCGAATACATGAACCCCGACCATATCTGCCGGCGCCTGGCCCTGCGCTTTGGCGGCGAGAGTGAAAGCCTGTATGCCCCGGCGCTGGTCGCCAACCCGGAACTGCGCAGCGTGCTGATCAGCAACGACACCGTGCGCTCCACCCTGGACCGCGCGCGCCGCGCCGATATGGCGCTGATCGGCATCGGTGACATGAGCGAAAACAGCAATATGGTGCGCATGGGCTGGTTCTCACCCCAGGAAATCGCCCAGGCCCGCTTGTCCGGCACAGTGGGCGACATGATGGGCTACGATTTTATCGACATCCATGGCCAGCCGGCGGTCAACGCCATTCAAGGGCGGGTGATCGGCTTGACGGTACAGGAGCTGTTCCGTATTCCTGATGTAGTGGCAATCGCCAGTGAAAATACCAAGGCGGCGGCGACGCTGGGGGCGTTACGCTCGGGGGTGATCAATACCCTGGCAACCACAGTGACCAATGCCCACACCATCCTGGCGCTAGACGATGCAACCCGCAAAACCTGATACACCATGGGTCAAAATGTGGGAGCGGCGGTGCGACGATTCGACTTGCTCGCGAAGGCGGTGTATCAGTCAATCTATCTTGTGACTGATGCGCCGCCTTCGCGAGCAAGCCCGCTCCCACATGGGAATGTGCGTCGCTAGGTTACAGATCTTGTAATAGTTTTAAATTGTAGGGAATTTGTATTTCGGCTGTAGGATTAAAGTCCTTTTCTCACAGCAGGACTTGCATGAACACCCTCTCGGAGCCCCCCAGTCGTCTTTCCCCAAGACCTCTACTGTCGTTGTTCCCGCTGAAACATCCTGTATTCCGACTGCTAACCTATTCCCGGTCACCTGATCGCGTTTTGCCGTGCCCGGCATTCTGAATATCAAATAAAGAGACAGAGATTTTTATATGGAATGGTTAGCGGATCCAACGGCCTGGCTCGGCCTGTTGACCTTGATTGTGCTGGAACTGGTACTGGGCATCGACAACCTGGTGTTTATCGCGATCCTGGCAGACAAACTGCCGCCGGAGCAGCGCGACCGTGCGCGGTTGATCGGTTTGTCCCTGGCGCTGATCATGCGCCTGGGCCTGTTGGCGAGTATTTCCTGGTTGGTGACCTTGACCCAGCCGTTGTTCGAAGTGTTCGACAAGAGCTTCTCCGGACGCGACCTGATCATGCTGTTTGGTGGTGTGTTCCTGTTGTTCAAGGCCACCATGGAGTTGCATGAGCGGCTCGAAGGGCATATCACCGAGCGTACCGGCAATGCGGCCTACGCGATGTTCTGGCCGATCGTGGCGCAGATCGTGGTGCTGGATGCGGTGTTCTCCCTCGACGCGGTGATTACTGCGGTTGGCATGGTGGATGAACTGGCGGTGATGATGATCGCGGTGATCGTGTCCATCGGCGTAATGATCGTGGCCAGCAAGCCGCTGACCCGCTTCGTCAATGCGCACCCGACAGTGATCATGCTGTGCCTGGGCTTCTTGATGATGATCGGTTTCGCCCTGACCGCCGAAGGCCTGGGCTTCCATATCCCCAAAGGCTACCTGTACGCGGCCATCGGTTTCTCGATCCTGATCGAGGTGTTCAACCAGATCGCCCGGGCACGTCGCAAGAAGTCCGCGCAAGGCCTGCGACCGATCCGTGAGCGCACGGCCCATGCGGTCATGCGCTTGCTGGGTGGTCGCAGCCTGGCGGTGGAAGAAGTGGGTGAAGACGTTACCGACCTGCTCGATGGCGGCGATAACCCTCAAGGCCCGCTGTTCGACCGTCGTGAACGGATCATGATCAGCGGTGTGCTGCAATTGGCCGAGCGGCCGATCCGCACCTTGATGACGCCACGGGCGAATGTCGACTACATCGATCTGGCTGACGATCCGGAGACCACTCGCCTGAAACTGATGCACTCGTCCTACTCGCGATTGCCGCTGATCCGTAACGGCGCGGTGGATGAGCCATTGGGCTTCGTGCACAAGAAGGAATTGCTCAAGGAGTACCTGGCCGGCAATGAGCCCAACCTGGAACACTTGGCGCGTCGGGCGATCAACCTGCTGGACAGCTTCTCGATCCTCAACGCCCTGGAGCAGATGCGCCAGGAGTCGACGCACATTGCCTTCGTGATCAACGAATTCGGCGACTTCATGGGAGTGTTGAGCATGACCGACATTCTTGAGTCCATCGCCGGTGAGTTGCCGGATGCCAGTGAAGTGGAAGGGCCGGACATCGTCGAAGAGCAGGGCGGTTACCGCGCCAACGGTGCGTTGAACCTGAGCCTGATTCGCCAGCGTACCGGTTTCCAGGCGGTGGCCACCGAGGATTACCAGACCCTTGCGGGCCTGGTCATGAGCCTGTTGGATCGCCTGCCGGTGGTGGGGGACAGCCTGGAGCACGAAGGCTGGCGCCTGACCGTGGCAGCGGTGGAGGAGCGGCGGGTGACGCAGGTGCTGTTGACCCCTGTTTCGGTGGGTTAACGAGGCTTTGCGCGTTTGGTCGGCACACCCCGGGTGTGCCGCTCGAAGGTTCTCTTCAGGGTCTGCTCCTGGGTCTCCCAGGGGCCGAACCCCTTGAGTTTTTCGACCAGCCTGCCGTTCTTCAAGATCAGCAGCGTTGGTGTGCCGGTCACCTCGGGATGGCGTGGGGTCTGGGTCGTATCCAGCACATAAAGCGCAACCTGGCGGCGATAACGTCCGGCCACTTTGCTGAACAGTGGCTTGGCCGCACCGCATGCCGGGCACTGGGGCGATACAAAGAGCATGAATACCGTACGTTGGGTCTCCAGCGCACTTCTATACGCATCCGCGTCGTCGATTACCGTGTTGATCAACCCCATGACAAGCTCCCTTTATGCCCATGGCTGTGTGCTGAACGCTAAGCGAGGCGGGTGGGCGGGTCTACTGTCAGAGTTCACAGGTAGCGCCTCTGATGTGTGCAAATGCGCACTCAAATAGAACCTTCCACCTTCGGTTGGGGCGCACGGTAGCAATCTGCCTGCCGAAGCTTGCGCAATGTGGTTCCGTTGAACCCTGCGTATCTGACTGATTTAAAACAGATTCAAGGCATCGATATTTTTCTGTTACTGGCTGTGGCACACTTTCTGCTGTCTATTCCGTTGTTACATACCAAGTTCCGGTATAGCGGAATACACAACTTCTGGAGTGCTTGTCATGCATCACCGACCTTCCGTGTTCAAAGCGTGTGTTTTTCTCTTCGCCGCGCAGGCGTCTTTTGCAGGCCTGGTGCAGGCGGCAGACGGCAAACTCGACAGCGTGCTCTCCCGTGGGCACCTGATCGTCGGTACAGGCAGTACCAATGCGCCGTGGCACTTCCAGGGAGCGGATGGCAAGTTGCAGGGGTTTGATATCGATATCGGGCGCATCGTCGCCAAGGGCCTGTTCAACGACCCGAGCAAAGTCGAGTTTGTGGTGCAGTCTTCCGATGCGCGGATTCCCAACCTGCTGACCAACAAAGTCGACATGAGCTGCCAGTTCATTACCGTCACCGCCAGCCGCGCGCAGCAAGTGGCATTCACCCTGCCGTACTACCGCGAAGGCGTCGGCCTGCTGTTGCCGGCCAACAGCAAGTACAAGGAAATCGAAGACCTGCAAGCGGCGGGCGACGATGTCACCGTGGCCGTGCTGCAAAACGTCTACGCCGAAGAACTGGTCCACCAGGCACTGCCCAAGGCCAAGGTCGACCAGTACGACAGCGTCGACCTGATGTACCAGGCCGTGAACTCCGGGCGTGCCGACACCGCCGCCACCGACCAGTCTTCGGTCAAGTACCTGATGGTGCAGAACCCCGGTCGCTACCGTAGCCCTACCTACGCCTGGAGCCCGCAAACCTATGCGTGTGCGGTCAAGCGTGGCGACCAGGACTGGCTGAACTTCGTCAACACGGCCCTGCATGAAGCCATGACCGGCGTTGAGTTCCCGACCTACGCCGCATCGTTCAAACAGTGGTTTGGTGTCGATCTGCCGACCCCGGCGATTGGTTTTCCCGTCGAGTTCAAATGAATTGTGAGCGCGGGGCGTCGTTGCTGGCGTCCCGGTCAAGGTATTGCCGACCATGAACTATCAGTTGAATTTTGCCGCGGTATGGCGTGATTTCGACACCTTGCTGGTGGGGCTCGGCCTGGGCCTGCAACTGGCCTTGCTGTCGATTGCCATCGGCTGCGTGATCGGCCTGTTGATGGCCTTTGCCATGCTGTCCAAACACCGCGCGTTGCGCATCCTGGCCTCGGTGTATGTGACGGTGGTGCGCAACACGCCGATCCTGGTGCTGATCCTGTTGATCTACTTCGCCTTGCCCAGTCTGGGCATCCGCCTGGACAAGATCCCCTCGTTCATCATCACCCTGTCGTTGTACGCCGGCGCCTACCTGACCGAAGTGTTCCGTGCCGGCCTGTTGAATATTCCCAAGGGCCTGCGCGAAGCCGGCCTGGCGATTGGCCTGGGTGAGTGGCAGATCCGCGCCTATATCAGCGTGCCAGTGATGCTGCGCAATGTGCTGCCGGCCCTGTCGAACAACTTTATCTCGCTGTTCAAGGACACCTCCCTGGCGGCCGCGATTGCCGTGCCGGAGCTGACCTATTACGCCCGCAAGATCAATGTCGAAAGCTACCGGGTGATTGAAACCTGGCTGGTGACGACTGCGCTCTATGTGGCTGCCTGTTACCTCATCGCCATGCTGCTGCGTTACCTGGAGCAGCGTTTGGCGATCCGTCGATAAGAGGGGTTTTCCATGTATTGGCTGCATGAGTTGTGGATCGCCCGGGAAACCCTCTGGACTGGGTTCCAGACCAGCGTGTATTGCTCGGTGCTGGCGATTATCTTCGGCACCCTGATCGGCATCGTCGCCGGGCTGGTGCTGACCTACGGCAAGTTCTGGATGCGTGCGCCGTTTCGCCTGTACGTCGATCTGATCCGTGGCACCCCGGTGTTTGTGTTGGTGCTGGCCTGTTTCTACATGGCGCCGGCGCTCGGCTGGCAGATCAGTGCGTTCCAGGCCGGCGCCCTGGGCCTGACGCTGTTTTGCGGCTCCCATGTCGCCGAGATTGTGCGCGGTGCGCTGCAAGCCATTCCCCGTGGGCAACTGGAGGCCGGCAAGGCCATCGGGCTGACCTTCTACCAGTCCCTGGGGTATGTGTTGTTGCCCCAGGCGCTGCGGCAGATTTTGCCGACCTGGGTCAATTCCTCCACTGAGATCGTCAAGGCCTCGACCCTGTTGTCGGTGATCGGCGTTGCCGAATTGCTGTTGAGTACCCAGCAAGTCATCGCCCGGACCTTCATGACCCTGGAGTTCTACCTGTTCGCCGGGTTTCTGTTCTTTGTCATCAACTACGCCATCGAGTTATTCGGGCGCTACATTGAAAAGCGGGTGGCCTTGCCATGAATCAACCATTGCTCAACATCAGCGGCCTGCGCAAGCAATATGGCGCGGTGGAAGTCCTCAAGGGCGTCGATCTGTCGCTGCAACGTGGCAACGTCGTGACGTTGATCGGCTCCAGCGGCTCGGGCAAGACCACACTGCTGCGTTGCGTCAACCTGCTGGAAGAGTTCCAGGGTGGGCAGATCACCCTCGACGGTGAGTCCATCGGTTACCGCGATGTCGCCGGCAAACGCGTGCGCCATCCGGAAAAAGTCATCGCCCAACATCGCGCCATGACCGGCATGGCGTTCCAGCAATTCAACCTGTTCCCTCATCTGACCGCGTTGCAGAACGTTACCCTGGGCCTGCTCAAGGTCAAGAACATGGGCAAGGACGAAGCGGTGGCCCTGGCAGAAAAATGGCTGGAGCGCGTCGGCCTCCTGGAACGGCGCAACCACTTCCCCGGTCAGTTGTCTGGCGGCCAGCAGCAACGCGTGGCAATTGCCCGGGCGATTGCGATGAACCCGAGCCTGATGCTGTTCGACGAAGTGACCTCGGCGCTGGACCCGGAGTTGGTGGGCGAAGTGCTCAGTGTGATCAAGAACCTGGCGCAAGAAGGCATGACCATGCTGTTGGTGACCCATGAAATGCGCTTTGCCTACGAGGTCTCGGACAACATCGTATTTATGAACCAGGGCCGGATTGAAGAGCAGGGGCCGCCGAAGGCTATCTTCGAGCGCCCGCAATCACCGCGCCTGGCGGAATTTCTGAAAAATATTCGTTTTTAATCAAGGAGCAACTTTATGAGCATTACTCGTTACGGCGCCGGCAGCACTGCAGGTGGCGGCCAACCCCGCCCGTTCGCCCGCGCGGTGGAAGCGGATGGCTGGTTGTATGTGTCCGGGCAGGTGCCGGCGGTGGAGGGCGAAATCATCAATGGCGGGATTGTCGAGCAGACCCACCAGACCATGAAGAACGTCGTCGCGATCCTGGAAGAGGCCGGTTATGGTCTTGAAGACGTGGTGCGTGTCGGTGTATGGCTGGAAGATCCACGGGATTTCTGGAGTTTCAACAAGGTGTTCGGCGAATACTTCACCCCCGAACATGCCCCGGCCCGGGCCTGTGTGCAGGCGAACATGATGGTCGATTGCAAGGTTGAGATCGATTGCGTGGCCTACAAGAAAAAAGGCTAAATGCCCGATCTGAAGACCACTCAAACCCAATCCCACAGGGGGTTGGGTGCAAGCCCTATGATTTTCCGGACCGAAGACTGCCATGACCGAAGACACCATCAAACGCCGCGCCAAAGGCCTCGACCGAGCGTTCGATATCCTCGATTTTCTCAAGGAAGTCGGCCAGCCCCTGCGCCCCAACGATATCGCCAGCGGCATCGGCAGCCCCAAGTCCACGGTCTATGAGCTGGTCGCGTCCCTATTGGAGCGGCGGATTCTCGAAGCGGTGGGCAAGGACGGCCACGTCTACCTGGGCCGCCAGCTGTACTTCCTCGGCCAGGCCCACTTGCGCCATTTCGACCTGACCCGCGAGGCCGATCACGCCCTGCAGGAGATCGTCAGCCAGACCCATGAAACGGCGCAGATGTGCCTGCTCAACGGGCGTAAATACACGGTGGCGCTGATGCGCGAGGGCGAGCGGCATTTCCGCATTTCCTCGGACATCGGTGAGAACGCGCCAATCCCCTGGACGGCTTCCGGGCGCCTGTTACTTGGGCACTTGAGCGACCAGCAGATTATCGACTTGATCGACCACGATGACTTCATCCTGCCGGACGGCCAGCGCCTGTCCCTGGAGACTTTCCTCGGGCAAATCCGCCAGGCCACGGTCGATGGTTTTTTCTCCTTCGACAGCGTCGCCGACACCTTTACCCACTGCTTTGCCGCCCCGGTACGCGATGCCCAGGGTATCGCCATTGCGACCCTGTGCATCGTCGCTCCACGGGCCGACGCCAAGAACAACTACAACGACTATCGCCGGGTGCTGATCGAAAGCGCCAACAATCTGGCCCGGCGCATCAACGAATAGCAAAACGGAGTAACCCCATGTCTGCCTTCAATGCTGTTGAAAAAGGCGCTGCTGCCAGCGGTGCCCACCTGGTGCGCGACGTCAGCCTGCCAGCCCTGGTGCTGCACCGTGCTGCACTGGAACACAACATTCGCTGGATGCAGGACTTTGTCAGCAAAAGCGGCGCGCAACTGGCGCCCCATGGCAAGACCAGCATGATGCCGGCGCTGTTTGAGCGTCAGTTGGCGCAAGGCGCCTGGGGCATCACCCTGGCCACGGCAGTACAGACTCGCGCGGCCTATGCCGGCGGGGTGCGTCGGGTGTTGATGGCCAACCAATTGGTGGGCGCACCGAACATGGCGTTGATCGCCGAGCTGTTGACTGACCCGGGTTTTGACTTCCATTGCATGGTCGACCACCCGGACAACGTGGCTGACCTCGGTGCGTTCTTCGCTGCCCGTGGCCTGCGCCTGAACGTGATGATCGAGTACGGCGTGGTCGGCGGGCGCTGCGGTTGCCGCAGCGAGCAAGAGGTGCTGGACCTGGCACGGGCGATCAAGGCCCAGCCGGCCCTGGCGCTCACAGGTATCGAAGGTTACGAAGGGGTGATCCATGGCGAGCATGCCATCCGTGGTATCCGCGAGTTTGCCGCGTCCCTGGTGCGCCTGGCGGTGGATATGCAGAACAGCGGTGCCTTCGACCTGGGCAAACCGATCATCACCGCCTCGGGGTCGGCCTGGTATGACCTGATCGCCGAGTCCTTCGCCGCGCAAAATGCCGAGGGGCGTTTCCTCAGCGTGCTGCGCCCTGGCAGCTATGTGGCCCACGACCATGGCATCTACAAGGAGGCGCAATGCTGTGTACTCGACCGGCGCAGCGACCTCAGCGAAGGCTTGCGCCCGGCCCTGGAAGTCTGGGCTCATGTGCAGTCGTTGCCGCAGCCGGGGTTTGCGGTGATTGCCCTGGGCAAGCGTGACGTGGCCTATGACGCCGGCTTGCCGGTGCCGCTCAAGCGCTACAAGGCCGGCGTGCTGCCGGCGGCGGGCGATGATGTGAGTGGGTGCAAGGTCACGGCGGTGATGGACCAGCATGCGTTCATGAGTGTGGCGGCGGGGGTTGAGCTGCGCATTGGCGACATCATCTCCTTTGGCACCTCGCACCCGTGCCTGACCTTCGATAAGTGGCAGGTGGGGTGCCTGGTGGATGAGCAGTTGCAGGTGGTTGAGTCGCTGCGTACCTGCTTCTAGACCGCGGCCCACTGTAGGAGCGAGCTTGCTCGCGAAAATCGTCAACGATAACGCTGGCTATCTGATAACCCGTGGCGATCTTGAGTTTTTCGCGAGCAAGCTCGCTCCTACAGTGGAGGTGTATTTGGAGATCTTTGACATGAAGCCAATCCCCCGCATCGCCCTGATCGGCGAATGCATGATCGAATTGCAACACCGCGCCGACGGCAGCCTGCAACAGAGTTTCGGCGGCGATACCTTGAACACCGCCGTTTACCTGCGCCGCGAACTCGGCGCACACAGCACGGTGGACTACGTCACCGCCCTGGGCGATGACAGTTTCAGTGATGCCATGTGCCAGCAATGGGCCGCTGAAGGTCTGGGCCTGGAACAGGTCCAGCGTCTGCCGGGGCGCCTGCCGGGTTTGTATTGCATCCAGACCGATGCCAGCGGTGAGCGTAAGTTTCTCTACTGGCGCAACGAAGCCGCGGTGCGCGACTGTTTCACCACGCCGGCGGCCGAACCGATCCTGGACGCCTTGCCGAGTTATGACGTGCTGTATTTCAGCGGTATTACCCTGGCTGTATTGGGCGAAACAGGGCGCGAGCGCCTGTTGGCGGTCTTGGTTGAAGCCCGCCAGCGTGGTGCTCGGGTGGTGTTCGACAATAACTACCGTCCACGCCTGTGGGCCGGTGTCGAAGCTGCTCGCGAGGCCTATCAGCAGGTGCTTGCCCATGTGGATATGGTCTTGCTCACCGAGGACGATGAACGGGCCTTGTTTGGCTATGTCGACAGCGAGCAGGTGTTCGCCGCCTACCCGGACATCAGTGAAGTGGTGCTCAAGCGCGGGGCGGATGATTGTCTGATTCGCTGGGGTGCTGAACGTTTCGCGGTGCCGGCGGTGGTGGTCGAGCAAGTGGTGGACACCACGGCGGCGGGGGATTCGTTCAGCGCGGCGTACCTGGCCAGCCGGCTGCGCGGTGGTTCGCCGCAAGAGGCAGCTTTGGCTGGGCATTGGCTGGCGAGCCGGGTAATCCAGGTTCCGGGTGCGCTGATTCCCAGGGATTGAGGGGGTAAGGCCGCCTGCGGCGGATCGCGGTAAGCCCGGCTCCCACATTTGGCCGGGTTCACACCTCCAAGTGTGGGAGCTGGCTTGCCTGCGATAGCGGTTTTGAGCCAAGCGCTCAGTCGCGGTAGAACACCTGCACCAGGTGATAACCAAACTTGCTCTTGATCGGGCCGTGCACCACCCGCAGCGGTTTCTTGAAAATCACCGCATCGATCACTCCGACCATCTGCCCCGGCCGTACTTCACCAAGGTCGCCACCGCGCTTGCCGGACGGGCAGGTGGAGAACTTCTTGGCCAACACGTCAAAGGCTTCGCCCTTGGCAATACGTTGCTTGAGCTGTTCGGCTTCTTCGCTGGTCTTGACCAGGATATGACGGGCTTGGGCTTTCATCGGGCAGTTACCTTGCAACGGTCGGGCTTGAAGGCGCGCGATTATGCATCAACTTGGCCTTTGACGTTGATCATGCTGCGGATTTTTGTGGCCAGCAGGTCGATGGAAAATGGCTTGGCCACCATGTCCATACCGTCCTCCAGGAAGCCTTGGCGTTCGGTCGCCGTTTCGGCGTAACCGGTCATGAACAGCACTTTGAGCTGCGGGCGATGCTGGCGGGCGATTTCCGCCAGTTGCCGGCCGTTCATGCCGGGCAGGCCGACATCCGTCACCAGCAAGTCCACCCGCAGGTCAGACTCCAGCAACGGCAAGGCCGCTCGCGCGTCGGCGGCCTGGTGGGCGGTGTAGCCCAACTCATCCAGCAGGTTGACCACCAGCATGCGCACCGCCGTATCGTCTTCGACCACCACCACGGCTTCGCCGTCTCGCGCCACCGGCGCTTCCATGGGGCTTTGCGGCTGGACTTTTTCCAGCGCGGTGCCATGCAGGCGCGGCAGGTACAGGCGCACGCAGGTGCCTCGGCCCGGCTCGCTGTGGATCGTGACGTGGCCGCCGGATTGCTGGGCAAAGCCATAAATCATCGACAGACCCAGACCGGTGCCCTGGCCAATGGGCTTGGTGGTGAAGAACGGGTCGAAGGCCTTGGCCAGGATCTTTGGCGTCATCCCGGCGCCGTTGTCGCACACGCCAAGCATCACATAATCACCGGCCTTGACGGGTTCCAGGGTGGTGATGTCAGTGCCGTCCAGGTAGCTGTTGGCTGTCTCGATGCTCAGCAGCCCGCCATCGGGCATGGCGTCGCGGGCGTTGATCACCAGGTTGAGCAGGGCGTTTTCCAGTTGGCTGGCGTCGGTGTTCACCGGCCAGATATCGTTGCCCAGTTGCACCTTGAGGTCGATATGGGCGCCTTTGGTGCGACGGAACAGTTCTTCCAGGGATGTGACCAACTGGTTCGGGTCCAGGGGGCGGCGATCCAGGGACTGGCGCCTGGAGAAGGCCAGCAGGCGGTGGGTCAGCGCGGCCGCGCGATGGGCCGAGGACACGGCGGCTTCGGTGAAGCGGCCAATCTCATCACTACGGCCGGCGGCGAGGTAGCGCTGCATCAGGTCCAGGCTGCCAATGATCCCGGTGAGCATGTTGTTGAAGTCATGGGCGATACCGCCGGTAAGCTGGCCGACCGCTTCCATTTTTTGCGCATGGCGCAGTGCGTCCTCGGCGCGCTCGCGCTCGAACATCTCGTTTTGCAGGCGCTGGTTGGCTTCGGCAAGGGCCTGGGTGCGCTGGGCCACGCGTTCCTCCAGGTTGTCATTGAGATGGCGTAGCGCCTCTTCGGTGAGTTTGCGTTCGGTCTCATCGATCACAAAGATATAGAAACCGTTGACCGAGCCATCCGCACTGAAGCGCGGCAGGTACTTCATCAGTGCATGCCGTGGCCGGCCATCGCGGTGGGGGGTGATGGTGACAAAACTGCAGGCCTTACCCTTGAGCGCAGCGGCAATTTTATCGACGCGCCCGGCATAGATCTCGGCGCCGATGACTTCGCGAATGGTCTTGCCATACAGCTCTTGCGGCGTCAGGCCGTACCAGTCGAGGTAGGCGCTGTTGTTCAGGCGAAAGCGTTCTTCGTGGTCGACATAGCCGATCAGCACCGGCATGGCGTTGATGATCAGTTGCAGCTCGGTCTGGCTCTGGCGCAGGGCTTGTTCGGTCTGCTTGCGTTCGGTCAGGTCCAGTGCCGCGCCGAGAAAGCGCGCCGGCCGGCCGTGGTGATCCTTGTAGCAGCGGCCACGGGCAAACACCCAGCGCACCTGGCCGTCCGCCTGGAGCAGGCGATACTCTTCGGCGTATTCGGTGCCATGGGTAATGCAATGCTTGATGCTGCGGGTGACCATGCCGCGGTCTTCCGGGTGCACGCCTTGCAGGTAATCGCTGATGGGCAACTGTTGGGCATTGCATGGATCAACCCCGTGCAACTGGGCGAAATGGCTGTCGGCGATAAAGCGGTCTTCGCTGATGTCCCAGTCCCAGGTGCCTACCGCATCAGTGGCGGCCAGGGCCAGTTGCAGGCGTTGCTCGGTATTGTGCTGGGCCTTGAGGCTGGCGTCGGAGCGTTGTTGCAGCTCTTGGGCCAATTGCCGGCGTTCGTTGGTTTCAATCGCCGTCACCAGGATCCCGGCGACCCGGCCACGTTCATCGCGAATCGGGCTGTAGGTCAGGTCCAGCCAGATTTCCGTATCGCGGTGATTGCGCTGCAGGACAAACCGTTGCTCGGTAAAGGTACGCACCTGGCCTGTGAGGACGGCGCTGTAGATCGGGTCGGTGAAGTGTTGCAGTTCCGGCCAGACCAAATGGGTGGGTTGGCCGAAGGCCTGGGGGTGTTTGTTGCCGGCCAGCAGGGCGAAGCCATCGTTGTAGATCTGTGTGAGTTCGTCGCCCCACAGCAACAGCATCGGCATCGGAGAGTGGATGACGATATCGATTGCCGTGCGCAGGCTTTGCGGCCAGCGGCTGGCATCACCGAGGGGGCTTGTGGCCCAGTCCAGCCGCGCGATCAGTGTCGCGGCCTCGCTGACGGAGGGTGATCCGTTCATGTAAGAGTCCTGCGCGTAACGCTTGAAAAAAGACAAAAGCCGATGATCCCAGGGTGCGGGACAGGCTGAAAACCCCTCGAAAAATAGCATGCTTGAGGGGTTTTTCTTCAAATGAGTGCGTTATAGCTGAAACCTTTCATCATTTATGCCAGTTCAGGGCGGTTGCGAAATTGCTCCAGGGCTTGGGGGTTGGCCAGGGCATCGGTGTTTTTCACCGGCTCGCCATGCACCACATTACGCACGGCCAGCTCGACGATCTTGCCGCTGATGGTGCGCGGAATATCGGTCACGCTGAGGATCTTCGCCGGTACGTGACGCGGTGTGGTGTTGGCGCGGATCACCTCGCGGATCTGCTGCTCAAGGGCGGCGTCCAGGTGTTCGCCGTCATTGAGGCGTACAAACAGCACCACGCGCACATCGTCCTGCCAGCGTTGGCCAATGGCGAGGCTTTCCATGACCTGCGGGACTTTTTCCACCTGGCGGTAAATCTCCGCCGTGCCGATGCGCACCCCGCCAGGGTTGAGCACCGCATCTGAACGCCCATGGATCAGCAGGCTGCCATTGGGACGTTGTTCGGCATAGTCGCCCTGGGCCCAGACGCCGGGGAACTGGCTGAAATACGAGGCCCGCAGTTTTTCCCCTTGCGGGTCATTCCACAGGCCGATGGGCATGGCCGGGAAGTGCCGGATACACACCAGCTCGCCTTTTTCGCCAACCAGAGGCAGGCCCTGGTCGTCCCAGACCTCGATGGCCATCGCCAGGCTCTTGCACTGCATCTCACCGCGGCGTACCGGCAGCACCGGGTTGCCGATGACAAAGCAGGAGACGATATCGGTCCCCCCGGACATCGACGACAGGCACAGCTCGTGTTTGATCTCGCGGTACACGTAGTCGTAGCTCTGTGGCGAGAGCGGCGAGCCAGTGGAGATCAGGCCCTTGAGGCTGCCCAGGTCATGGCTTGCGCGCGGTTGCAGGCCGGATTTTTCCAGGGTCGCGAGAAATTTCGGGCTGGTGCCGAACACGCTGATGCGTTCCTGGTCGATCAGGTCGATCAGCCGTTCGGGGCCGGGATGAAAGGGCGAGCCGTCATACAGCACCACCGTGGCGCCGATAGCCAATACCGAGACCAGCCAGTTCCACATCATCCAGCCGCAGGTGGTGTAGTAGAACAGGCAATCGTCGCGCGACAGGTCGGCGTGCAGGCCGTGTTCCTTGAGGTGGGTCAGCAGCACGCCGCCGGTGCCGTGGATGATGCACTTGGGCACGCCAGTGGTGCCGCTGGAGTAGAGGATATAGAGCGGGTGGTCGAAGGGCACGGCGACAAACTGCGGTTCGCCGCCTGCGCTGTAAAAGTCGTCCCACAGGCTGATGTTGGCCTGGGTCTGGTAATCGTCGACACGCGCCTCGGGCCGGGCGTAGGGCACGATGATCAGTTGTTGCAGGGAGGGCAGGCGTTCGAGGATTTCGTTGAGCTTGGCGCTCTGGTCGATCAACTTGCCGGCGTAGCGATAACCGGCACAGGTGATCAGTACCTTGGGTTCGATCTGGCCGAAGCGGTCGATCACCCCTTGGGTGCCGAAGTCTGGCGAGGAACAGGACCAGATCGCGCCGAGGCTGGTGGTCGCCAGCATGCCCACCAGGGTTTGCCAGGTGTTGGGCATGCACGCTGCGACGCGATCGCCCAGGCCCACTCCAGCCGCTTGCAGGCTGCGTTGCAGGCCGGCGACGTGCGCGGCCAGTTCGGCATAGGTCAGTTGTTCGCGCTGGCCGTCTTCGCTGATCGCGACCACGGCGGGGTGGTCATCGCGACGCCGAAGCAGGTGTTCGGCAAAGTTCAGGGTGGCGCCGGGAAACCACTGGGCGCTGGGCATTTGCGTGCCTTCCACCAGCACGGCGGCGGGCGGCGTACGGAACTGCACGTCAAAGAACTCGACAATCGCCGCCCAGAAGTCCGGGCGCTGGTCGATGCTCCATTGGTGCAGGGCTGGGTAATCGTTGATCTGCAAGGCGTGGCGATCATTGATAAAGCGTCGGAACTGGTCCATCCGGGTGTGGTGGATGCGTTCCGGGCTGGGTTGCCAGAGGATGTCGGACATAAGCACGTCTCTTGTTCTTGTCGCAGATGTTTGACACTGCAAAGATCCTAAGGTGGGAGCGGGCTTGCTCGCGAAAGCGGTGGTTCAGTAATGAATAGGTTGACTGACACACTGCTTTCGCGAGCAAGCCCGCTCCCACATTTGGATCGGCGTTGTGCTGAGGATGGGGTTATTGGGCCAGCCACCCACCATCGATATTCCACGCCGCGCCACGCACCTGGCTCCCGGCTTCGCTGCACAGAAATAGCACCAACTCGCCCAATTGCGGCGGGGTCACGAATTCCAGCGACGGCTGTTTTTCAGCCAGCAGATCATGCTGGGCCTGCTGCGGGTCAACGCCGGCCGCGATGCGATCATCGATCTGCTTCTGCACCAGCGGCGTCAGCACCCAACCCGGGCAAATGGCGTTGCACGTCACATTGCTGGTGGCGGTCTCCAGGCCCACGACCTTGGTCAGGCCGATCACCCCATGCTTGGCCGCCACATAGGCAGCCTTGCCCACCGAGCCGACCTGGCCATGCACCGAGGCGATATTGACGATCCGCCCCCAACCCTTGGCCTTCATGCCCGGCAGGCTCAGGCGGGTGCTGTGGAACACCGATGAAAGGTTGATGGCGATGATCGAGTCCCAGCGCTCCACCGGAAAGTCTTCCACTGCCGCTACATGCTGGATGCCGGCGTTGTTGACCAGGATATCGATACCGCCGAACTCTTGCTCGGCGTAGGCGACCATCTCGGCGATCTGCGCCGGGTCGCTGACATCGGCCGGGTGGTGGCCGACCTTGCCGCCAAAGGCTTGCACCTGGGCAATCACCGCGCTGGCATCGCCGAAACCGTTGAGGATCAGGTTGGCGCCGGCCTTGGCCAGGCTCAGGGCAATGCCCAGGCCGATGCCGCTGGTGGAACCGGTGACCAGGGCGGTCTTGCCATTCAATGTCGTCATGAAAACCTCACACAATGCCGGTGGCGTAGAAAGTACCGATCACCACGAACACCGCGAGGGTCTTGATGATCGTGATGCCGAAAATATCCTTGTAGGCCTCGCGGTGCGTCAGCCCAGTGACCGCCAGCAGCGTGATGACCGCGCCGTTGTGCGGCAGGGTGTCCATGCCGCCGCTGGCCATGGCCGCAACCCGGTGCAGCACTTCCAGGGGGATATTGGCTGCATGGGCCGCCGAAATAAAGCTCTCGGACATGGCCGCCAGGGCAATGCTCATGCCGCCCGAAGCAGAGCCGGTGATGCCGGCCAGCAGGGTCACAGTAATCGCTTCGTTGACCAGCGGGTTGGGGATGCCTTTGAGCCAGTCCGCCAGCACCAAAAAGCCCGGCAGCGAGGCAATGACTGCGCCGAAACCGTATTCCGAAGCGGTGTTCATCGCCGCCAGCAGTGCGCCGCTGACCGCACTTTTACTGCCTTCGGCCAGCTTGCTCTTGATCGCCGAAAAGCCGAACACCAGGACCATGATGATCCCCACCAGCAAGGCGGCCTGCACCGCCCAGATGGCGGTGAGCTTGGCGATTTCGGTGGTCACCGGCGCGCTCATGCCTGGCAACGCGAGGCTGTGGGTCTTGCCATACCATTGCGGGATCCAGTGGGTGAACAGCAGGTTCATCACCCCCACCAGAATCAGTGGCGACAAGGCAATCCACGGGTTGGGCAGGCTCAGGTCTTCGGCGGTTTCCGGCTCGTTGCGCAACTCGGTGCCATAGCCTTCACCGGCACGCTGGGCCTTGTTGCGTTGGCGTGCCAGATACAGCATGCCGGCACAGAACACAAAGATCGTGCCGATCAGACCCAGCCAGGGTGCGGCCCAGGCAGTGGTGTTGAAGAAAGTGCTGGGGATGATGTTCTGGATCTGTGGGGTGCCGGGCAGGGCGTCCATGGTGAATGAGAACGCGCCCAGGGCGATGGTCGCGGGGATCAGGCGCTTGGGGATATTGCTCTGGCGGAACATCTCGGCGGCAAACGGGTACACCGCAAACACCACCACGAACAGCGACACGCCGCCGTAGGTCAGCAGGGCGCAGACCAGCACGATCACCAGCATCGCCTGGCGGGTGCCGAGCAAGCGAATGGCTGCTGCCACGATCGAGCGTGAAAAGCCCGACAGCTCGATCAGCTTGCCGAACACCGCGCCGAGCAGGAACACCGGGAAGTAGAGTTTGATAAAGCCGACCATTTTCTCCATGAACACCCCGGTAAAGGCAGGGGCGACAGCGGAGGGGTCGGTGAGCAGTACCGCGCCAAGGGCGGCGATGGGGGCAAACAGGATGACGCTATAGCCACGGTAGGCAGCCAGCATCAGCAGCGCGAGCGCCGCCAGGGCAATGATCACACTCATGGTGTGTCTCCATCGGATTGTTATTGTTGTGGGGTGAAGCTGTAGGAAGGGGCTATAGCGGGAATTGTGCCAATTTCATAACTTGTTGATATATATAGATATTTATAAACTTGTGTAGCCGGCTTTCAAATCTTGTCTCTATTTAAAGACAAATGAAGAGCAAATGTGGGAGCGGGCTTGCTCGCGAAAGCAGTGTGTCAGTCAACCGATTCATTGCTGAACCACCGCTTTCGCGAGCAAGCCCGCTCCCACATTTGGCGTGTCTTTGTTTTGAGAGTTGGATCTCTTTATTGAGACTGTTCGATGCCCAACGCCACCATCTTCTTGTACAGCGTCGACCGCCCCAGCCCCAACCGTTTGGCCGCCTCGATCACATTGCCACTGCACTGGTTCAACGCCGCAGCAATCAACTGCCGGTCAAACCGCTCCCGCGCCACGCTGAAGGTTTCGACGTCAACCGGTGCCACGGCATCGCGTTGCACCGGGCTGAACGTACCAATCGCCGCACGAATTTCCCGCGCATCCAGTATCAGGTCATCACTGAGCAAGGCGGCCCGCTCCAGCACGTTGCGCAATTCGCGGATGTTCCCCGGCCAGGCATGCTGGGCCAGTAGCGCCAGGGCTTCGCGGTCCAGTTCATGCTGGCTGCGCAGTTCTTCAAGGATCGCTTCACTCAACGCCGGAATATCATCCAGGCGTTCGCGCAGGGGCGGGACCTGGATCGGCAACACGTTGAGGCGGTAATACAAGTCGGCGCGAAACTCGCCGCGCTTGATCGCCGCTTCCAGGTCGGTGGACGTCGCGGCGATTACCCGCACGTCGCTGTGGATCATCTCGTTGGAGCCCACCGGTTCGAATTCTTTCTCCTGCAACACCCGCAGCAGTTTGCTTTGCAGGGGCAGTGGCATATCGCCGATTTCATCGAGGAACAATGTGCCGCCCTGGGCGATCTGCAATTTGCCGGGGCGGCCCTTGCGGTCGGCGCCGGTGAACGCGCCGGGCGCGGTGCCGAAAAATTCGGCTTCCAGCAGGTCATGGGGAATGGCCGCGCTGTTGATGCTGACAAAGGCTTTGTTGGCGCGAGGGGAGGCGCCGTGGATGGCCTGGGCCAGCAGTTCCTTGCCGGTGCCGGTCTCGCCCAGCAGCAACACCGGTGACTCGGCACTCGCGCTACGCCGCGCCCGGCGCTTGACTTCCAGGCTGGCGGCGCTGGTGCCGATAAAGTGTGCGAAGTTGTATTTGCTTTGGCGTGAACGCAGCAGCGAGCGGGTCGAGGCCAGCTCCTGTTGCATGCTCAGGTAGCGTTCGATCATCGGCGAAAGGTTGCGCAGTTCATCGAACAGGGCAAAGCCGATGGCGCCGATCACCTTGCCGGCATCGTCGTGGATCGGCAGGCGCATCACCACCAGTGGGCCTTTCGGTGTGTCCTGGATATCCAGCAGGATCGGCTGGTCACTGCGCACCACCTGGCGCAGCAGGCTGTTGGAAATGACCTGCTCGCACGGCTGGCCGATGGCCTGGTCGGCGCTTTTCAGGCCGAAACGCTTGGCATAGCGCTCGTTCATCCACACGATATTGGCATCGCGGTCGACAATCACCGTGCCTTCACTGGACTGCTCGATGATCTCGAACAGGGACTGGATCGCCAGGCCGCGAACGTGCTGGTAGTCCTTGAGGCTTTCGGTGGTGTTCATGCAGGCGCCGCCAATACAAAGGTTAATAGGATCACACCGCCCCTTGTAGGAGCGAGCTTGCTCGCGAAAAACCAGAGAACGCCTCGGGGTGGCAGGCTTTTCGCGTTATCGTTAACGATCTTCGCGAGCAAGCTCGCTCCTACAAGGGCAGTTGTGTGGCTGCGAGCAGTTCTTGGGTGTAGGGGTGTTGCGGTGAGTCGAACAGCGCCTGGCTCGGGCCGCGCTCGACCACCTGGCCATCCTTGATCACGATCATATCGTGGGCCATGGCGCGCACCACGGCCAGGTCATGGCTGATGAACAGGTAGGTCAGGCCGTACTTTTCCTGCAGTTCGCGCAGCAGCGTCACCACTTGTTTTTGTACAGTGCGGTCCAGCGCCGAGGTCGGTTCGTCCAGCAGCATCAGCGCCGGGCGCAGCACCAGCGCGCGGGCGATGGCGATGCGTTGGCGCTGGCCACCGGAGAACTCATGGGGGTAGCGATGGCGGCTGGCGGGATCGAGGCCGACGTCTTCGAGCACCTTGATCACTTGCGCGTCACGTTCCTTGAGGCTGCACGGCGCATGCACTTCCAGGCCTTCGCTGATGATCTGTTGCACCGACATACGTGGGCTGAGGCTGCCGAATGGGTCCTGGAACACCACCTGCATCTGTTTGCGCCAAGGGCGCATCTGCTTCTGGTTGAGGCTGTCGAGGGCTTCACCCTGGAAGCGGATGCTGCCGCTGGAGTCGAGCAAGCGCAGGATCGCCTGGCCCAGGGTCGACTTGCCGGAGCCGGACTCGCCGACGATCCCCAAGGTCTTGCCCCGTTGCAGGTCCAGGCTGATGCCGTCCACCGCCTGCAGGTATTGCTTGGGGCGAAACAGCCCGCCACCGATGGGGAAGCGCACACTCAAACCGTCGACCTGCAAGACGTTTTCGCGCGTGTCCTGGCACAGTGCCGTGCCGACCGGCTCGGCGTCCAGCAGCAGGCGGCTGTAGGGATGTTGCGGGGCATTGAACAGGGTTTGGCAGTCGGCCTGCTCGACAATTTCCCCGGCCTGCATCACGCACACGCGCTGGGCAATGCTGCGCACCAGGTTGAGGTCGTGGCTGATCAGCAACAGCGACATGCCCAGGCGCTGCTGCAAGGATTTGAGCAGCAGCAGGATCTTGCGCTGCACGGTGACGTCCAGCGCGGTGGTCGGTTCGTCGGCGATCAGCAGTTCCGGCTCGCAGGCCAGGGCCATTGCAATCATCACCCGTTGGCGTTGGCCGCCCGACAACTGATGGGGGTAGGACTTGAGGCGCTCCCGGGGCTTTTGGATGCCCACCAGCTCCAGCAGTTCAAGGATGCGTGCCTGCGCCGCCTTGCCGCCCAGCCCCTTGTGCAGCAGCAGGGTTTCGCCGATCTGCTTTTCGATGCTGTGCAAGGGGTTGAGGGAGGTCATCGGCTCCTGGAAGATCATCGCAATCCGGTTGCCGCGCAGTTTTTGCAGGGTGCTGGGGCCGGCGCCGATCAGTTCCTGGCCACGATAACGCACCGAGCCTGTGGTCGTGGTGCCGGCCTGGGGCAGCAGTTGCAGGATCGAATGGGCGGTCACCGACTTGCCGGAGCCAGACTCACCCACTAGCGCCAGGCACTCGCCGGGGCGAACATCCAGGCACAGGTTGCGCACCACGGTCTGGCCGCTGAAGGCGACGCACAGGTTGCGGATCTCGATCAGGTTGTCGCTCATACGGATTCACTCATGAACGTGGGTCGAAGGCATCGCGCAACGCCTCGCCGATAAATACCAGCAGCGACAGAATCAGTGCCAGGGTGAAAAACGCCGTCAATCCCAGCCATGGCGCTTGCAGGTTCTGCTTGCCTTGGGCGATCAGCTCACCGAGGGACGCGCTGCCTGCGGGCATGCCGAAGCCGAGGAAATCCAGGGCGCTGAGGGTGGAAATCGCCCCGGTCAGGATAAAGGGCAGGTAGCTCAAGGTGGCCGTCATCGCGTTCGGCAGGATATGCCGGCGGATGATCTTGCCGTCACCCAGGCCCAGGGCGCGTGCGGCTTTCACATATTCCAGGTTACGCCCGCGCAGGAACTCGGCGCGCACCACATCCACCAGGGCCAGCCAGGAAAACAATGCCATGATTCCCAGCAGCCACCAGAAGTTGGGCTCGACAAACCCCGAGAGGATGATCAGCAAGTACAGGACCGGAAGCCCCGACCAGACCTCCAGGATGCGCTGGCCGAGCAGGTCGACCCAGCCGCCGTAGTAGCCCTGCAAGGCGCCGGCGGCAATGCCGATGGTGGCGCTGATGACGGTCAGGGCCAGGGCGAACAGGATCGACACTCGCGCGCCGAAGATCACCCGCGCCAGCACATCCCGGGACTGATCGTCGGTGCCCAGCCAGTTCACCGCTGAAGGCGGGCTGGGGGCAGGGCGGGTCAACTCGTAGTTGGGCGTGTCGTCGCTGAACGGGATTGGCGGGAACAGCATCCAGCCGCCGTCCTTCTTGATCAGTTGCTGCACATAGTCGCTGCGATAGTCGGCCTGGAACGGCAACTGGCCGCCGAACTGTTGTTCGGTGTAGCGCTTGAACACCGGGAAGTACAGTTCGTCCTGGTAACTGAGTACCAGCGGCTTGTCGTTGGCGATCAACTCGCCGCCCAGGGTCAGGATGAACAGGCCGATAAACAGCCACAGCGACCACCAGCCCCGGCGGTTTTGCTTGAAACGTTCGAAGCGCCGACGGGCCACGGGAGACAGATTGAGCATCAGGCGTTCCTCGCGGCGAAGTCGATACGCGGGTCTACCAGGGTGTAGCAGAGGTCGCCGATCAGTTTTATCAAGAGGCCGAACAGGGTGAAGATAAACAGCGAGCCGAAGACCACTGGATAGTCCCGCGACACGGCGGCTTCGTAACTCATGCGGCCGAGGCCGTCGAGGGAGAAAATCACCTCGATCAGCAGGGATCCGGCAAAAAACACACTGATAAACGCCTGGGGGATGCCGGAAATCACCAGCAGCATGGCGTTGCGAAATACATGGCCGTAGAGCACGCGCCGTTCGCTCAGGCCCTTGGCGCGCGCCGTAACCACGTACTGGCGGGTGATTTCATTGAGGAACGAGTTTTTGGTGAGAATGGTCAAGGTGGCGAACCCGCCGATCACCAGGGATGTGACGGGCAACACCAGGTGCCAGAAGTAATCGGCGATCTTGCCGACGGTGCTCAGTTGCTCGAAGTTCTCCGACACCAGGCCACGCACCGGGAACCAGTTCAGCGTGGTGCCGCCGGCGAAGACCACGATCAGGAACATCGCAAACAGGAACGCCGGCATGGCGTAGCCGATGACGATGGCGGTGCTGCTCCATACATCAAAACTGCTGCCATGGCGCACCGCCTTGCGAATCCCCAGGGGGATCGACACCAGGTAGGTGATCAGCGTTGCCCAGAGGCCGAGGGACAGGGTCACCGGCAGTTTTTCCAGGATCAGGTCGGTCACCGTCGCGCCGCGAAAGAAGCTGTTGCCGAAATCCAGTTGGGCATAGCTCTTGAGCATTAGCCACAGGCGTTCGTGGGCTGGCTTGTCGAAGCCGTATTGTTTTTCGATGTCCTTGATCAGTTTCGGGTCAAGGCCGCGGCTGGCCCGCGAGCCGCTACTGACCCCGTCGCCGGACGCGCCACCGACGCTTGCGCCGCCGATGCCTTGCAGGTGGGCGATGGCCTGTTCCACCGGCCCGCCGGGCGCGGCCTGGACGATGACGAAGTTGACCAGCAGGATAATCACCAGCGTCGGAATGATCAGCAGCAGGCGCCGCACGATATAGGCAAACATCAGTGCGTACCTCGGGTCTTGTCCAGCTCGGCTTTCATCTGTTCATTGGTCAAGGGTGTCGGGCTGACTTCCCACCATGACTCCAGCGCTTCGTCGTTGCTGGCTGCGATGGCTGGGCGTCCGAAGCGGTTCCACCAGGCGGCCGAGGTCCCGGGCGGGTAGTAATTGGGGATCCAGTAGTAATTCCATTGCAGCACCCGGTCCAGGGCATGGGCGTAGCTGAGCATCTGCGCCTGGGTGGTGGCGCGTACCAGGCCGGTGACCAGGGTGTCGACCGCCGGGTTCTGCAGGACGAAGTAGTTGTTGGCGCCTCGGTCGAACGCGGCGGCTGAGCCGAAGTAGTTGTACAACTCAAGACCCGGGGAGGTGGTGACGGGAAAGCCGCTGACGATCATGTCGTAGTCGCGACTCATCAGCCGGTTGACGTACTGCGAGGAGTCGATACGCCGGATGTTCAGGGTGATGCCGATCTGCGCCAGGTTGCGCTTATAAGGCAACAGCAGGCGTTCAAGGCCGTTTTGCACATTGAGAAAAGTGAACTCCAGCGGCTCGCCGGCGGCATTCACCAGTTTGTCGCCCTTGGGCGTCCAGCCTGCTTCTTCCAGCAGGGCCAGGGCTTGCAACTGCTTGTCGCGGATCATCCCGCTGCCGTCGGTGGTTGGCGCCTTGAATACCTGGGTGAAGACTTCGTCGGGGATTTGCCCGCGCAAGGGTTCGAGAATCGCCAGCTCCTGGGCGTCGGGCAGTTGCGTCGCGGCCAGCGGGCTGTTGGAAAAGTAGCTTTGCTGGCGGATGTACAGGTTGCGCATCATCTGCCGGTTGGCCCACTCGAAATCCCAGAGCATGGCCAGGGCCTGGCGTACGCGGCGGTCCTGGAACATCGGTTTTTGCAGGTTGAACACGTAGCCCTGGGACGATTGCGGCGCGTCCTTGGCCAGGTGTGCGCGTTGCAGGCGGCCATCATCCAGGGCCGGGCCGTTGTAGCCGATGGAGTAGCCGGTGGCGGAAAACTCACGGTTGAAGTCGTAGGCGCCGCCACGCAGGACCTGGCGGGCGACTTCGGTATCGCCGAAGTACTCCAGGCTCAGGTGGTCGAAGTTGTACAGGCCGCGGTTGACGGGCAAGTCCTTGCCCCACCAGTCCGGGTCGCGCTGGAAGGTGATGGTGCTGCCGGAGTTGATCTTGCTGACCTTGTACGGGCCGCTGCCCAGAGGGGCTTCATAACCGCCGCCGTTGGCAAAGTCGCGACTTTTCCACCAATGCTCGGGAAACACCGGCAGGGTTGCGACATCCAGGGGCAGGGTACGGTTTTCATTGCTGGAAAAGTCAAAGCGCACTTGCAGGGGACCTTCCACTTCGACGTGCTTGACGTCGGCGAACAGCGTGCGAAAGCGCAGGCTGCCCTGGGTCATCAGCAGGTTGAAACTGTAGCGTACGTCTTCGGCGGTGATGGGCTTGCCGTCGGCAAACCGCGCCTTGGGGTTGAGGAAAAACCGCAGGAACAAGCCGTCCTCGGCGCGTTCCATTTTTTGCGCCACCAGGCCGTAGACGGTGTAGGGCTCATCCAGCGAGCGGTAGGCCAGGGGCGAGTACACCCAACCGTCCACTTGGCTGACGCCGATGCCTTTGTCGATATAGGGCAGCACATGGTCAAAACGACCGACCTCAAGGGCCGAACGCTTCAGGCTGCCACCCTTGGGCGCCTCGGGGTTTACATAATCGAAGTGGCTGAAGCCGGCAGGGTACTTGGCGGGTTCGCCGTAGACGGTCAGTGCGTGTTGAGGGGCCGCGAGCGATGCCGTGCTCGCCAGCAGCAGGGCCAGGGTAGAGCCAACTAACGTGAGGAAGTCCAGTCGCATTATCAGCCTTGAGCGCCGGGTGAAGAAGGAAGGGGACTTGTACCCTAACCGCGCGCGGGTCGCCAGTCACCCCGCCGGGGCACAAACACAACGGCCCACCAAAAGGCGGGCCGTTGTGGTTTGCTAAGACGCTGATCAGTCCTGGCGGCTGGTCACTTCCAGCAGGTGGTAACCGAACTGGGTTTTCACCGGACCTTGCACGGTGTTGACCGGGGCGCTGAATACGACAGTGTCGAATTCCTTGACCATCTGGCCTGGGCCGAACGAACCCAGGTTGCCGCCATCACGGCTCGATGGGCAGCTGGAGTTGGCTTTGGCGATTTCTGCGAAATCAGCGCCGCCTTCGATTTGGGCCTTGAGTTCGTTGCACTTGTCTTCGGTGGCAACCAGGATGTGGCGGGCGGTGGCTTTGGCCATGGTGGGTAACTCCTTGAATAAAAAAGGTGAGCCTACCGGATTCAGGCGGTTATTTCCCGGCAAAGTTCCACTGACTTGCGTCGGTACCTGATGTAAAGCCATCGCCGGCTTGCCGGCGATAGCGGTAGCTCAGGCGTGGTCGCGCAGGCGTTGTGCCGCTTCACGCAACAACTGCTCGGTGCCGTCCCAGCCCAGGCAACCGTCGGTCACCGAAACCCCGTAGCGCATCGACGGGCTGAGCGGCTGGCAGCCTTCGAACAGGTGACTTTCCAGCATCATGCCGATCAGCGAGGTGTCGCCTTGCAGGCGTTGCTCCAGCACATCATTGAAGACTGCAGGCTGGCGCATTGGGTCTTTGCCGCTGTTGGCATGGCTGCAATCGACCATGATCCTCGTGGCCACTTTGCTTTTGGCCAGGTCGGTCTTGACCTGGGCCACGCTCTGGCGGTCGTAGTTCGGACCACGGTGGCCGCCACGCAACACCAGGTGGGTGTCAGCGTTGCCCGGGGTCTGGATGATCGCCGGATGCCCCTGGCTGTCGACGCCGAAGTGGCGGTGCGGGTGGGCTGCGGAGCGCATGGCGTCGCAGGCGATGGCCACGCCGCCATCGGTGCCGTTCTTGAAGCCGACAGGCATGCCCAGGCCACTGGCCATTTCCCGATGGATCTGCGATTCGGTGGTGCGCGCGCCGATGGCGACCCAGCTGAGCACGTCTTCGAAGTAGCCGGCGGCCATCGGTTGCAGCAGCTCGGTGGCGACCGGCAAGCCCAGGCGCAGCATTTCGCGCATCAATTCCCGGGACAGGCTGAGGCCAGCGGCCATGTCATCGCTGCCATCCAGGTGCGGGTCGTAGGCCAGGCCTTTCCAGCCAATGGTGGTGCGCGGTTTTTCGACGTAGGCGCGGATCACCAGCAACATCTGGTCACTGACGTCATTGGCCAGTTTCTTCAGATTGCGCGCGTATTCCATGGCGGATTCGGGATCATGGATCGAGCAGGGTCCGACGATGACCAGCAACCGGCTGTCTTCGCCATTGAGGATTGCACGGATAGCCTGGCGATGAGCATTGACTTGCTCGGTCAGGAACGGGCTCAGGGGCAACTGGTGCTTGAGCTCAAGGGCGCTGGGCAAGCGCTGGGTCAGCGCTTCATTGGCGCTGGACAGGGTGGTGACGGGCAGGGCGGCGATGGAGGAGTTCATATTTTCGGCTTCCTGGGCAAGCGGCGGGCTGTTCCCGCACGCTCTGCCCTACTGGGGTGTTCGACAATTGGCCGTATTGGCTGCGTGTGTTGGCTTGCCACCAATAGGTGACCGATCGGAGGCGGCAGGCTGTCCCGAACGGAGCTTGCTAAATCGCCAGGCGGTGCAGGTGTCGTAACGGTAATAAGTGGTGTGGTTCATGGTGTGATTTCCTTTAAGTTCGGTGTGTAGCAAAAATTGTTCAGGGCTGAAAAAACAAAACCCCCGGTCGGGGAGCCGACCGGGGGTTAGATTTCTCTGGCAGGCGACCCCTTGAGTAGTGGGCGCCGATTTCAGGTATCAGGCGCGCCACTGGCTAAACCAATACCCAAAATAAAAGCTGACCAGTGCGCTCAAACCGTTCACGCGGGTAGCCACGACCGAACGCTGTGCGTTGGCAGTAGGGCGAGCCTGGGTGAGAGTGAGTTGCAACATGGTATTTCTCCAAATGATGGGATGGAGCTTAACTGAGGCATGCCGCTGGATTCAATCAGTAATTTCTATCGCGATGAGTGACTTAGCGCTATGACGCAAGTCCCGATATGCTGGATGGATACTCACACCCATTGCCAGGACGCGACCATGACCACCTTGACCCTTGCCAGTGCCCAAACCTGCTCCATCGCTGGCGACCTGGCAGCGAATATCGAGCGCCACCTGGCATTGATGGTCGCTGCTGCCGAGCACGACGTGCAATTGCTGGTGTTCCCGGAACTGTCCTTGACCGGCTATGAACCTTTCCGGGCAATGGAGTTGGCGATCGCGCCGGACGATGCGGTACTGACGCCGCTGCGGGAAATGGCGCGTGAGCTGAACATGACGGCGGTGGTCGGCATGCCCATTCGCTTGCCGTCGAGCACTGGGGTGCTGATTGGAGCGTTGGTACTGGCCGCGGATGGCTCGTTGGCGGTGTACAGCAAACAACATCTGCACTCCGGTGAAGAACTGGCTTTTATGCCGGGACAGGGTGGCGAGGCGCTGGTATGGGGTGATGACCGGATCGCCCTGGCGGTTTGCGCTGACTTTTCCCACGCCAGCCATCCGCGTGATGCGGCGGCGCTCGGGGCTACAGTCTATGCAGCAGGCGTTTTGATCAGCGACGGTGGTTACGCTGCCGATAGTGCGTTGCTCCAGGGCTATGCTGGCGAACACTCGATGGTGGTGCTGATGGCCAACCATGGCGGGCCGTCCGGTGGCTGGGTATGTGCCGGGCGTAGCGCGATCTGGGGCTGCGACGGCGCATTGATTGCGGCTGCGCCAGGTGTCGGCGATGCCCTGGTCATCGCGCGCAGGGAGGCAGGCAACTGGAGTGGCTGGTCAGTCGCGCTGTGATGCCATGGAGCACATTGATATGGCATTCACGCTCAGGGCTGCATCGGATCAACACCTGGCCTTTGCGCGCAGCCTGACGCATCAGGCAATGGATCACTACTATCGACAGTACGATCTGACGTGGTCCGACAAAGGCTTCGATACCGCCTGGGCCGGGCGGGAGAACTGGTTGATCTGCCAGGGCGACAGGTTGCTGGGGTTTGTGAGCCTGAGCCGGGATGACCATGCGTTGTACATTCGCGAGCTGCACATTCTTGATGCTTTCCGCTGCCAGGGCGCGGGCAGTTGGGTGTTGGAGCAGATGATCGCCAAGGCTCAAGTGGAAAGCCGCGATTACTTGCGGTTGACGGTATTCAAGGCCAATCCGGCAAAAAGACTCTATCAGCGCAAGGGCCTGAGTATTGTCGCTGAGGAGGGCTGTTTCTGGCGTATGGAGTCTGGCTGGCTGTCCGCAGGCTGAGCAGCACCTTGGCAGAGTATTCCTCTGTGGTGCATGGAAAAACCCGGCCGGTCCTCAAGGAATCCTGACCTTTTGCCCAGGAAACAACCCCGTTTGTCGCTCGGCAGGCGGTCGTAGCGTATTGAAACTCTATATATATGACGCGTTCAGCTAGGTCTGTGCCTTGGTTTTTTGCTAAGGTGTTCAGCAACCTATAAGACCATTTCGCGAGGTGTCTGCTTGATTAGGGTGCTAGTAGTCGATGACCATGATCTCGTTCGTACAGGCATTACACGAATGCTGGCTGACATCGATGGCCTGCAAGTAGTCGGCCAGGCCGAGTCGGGAGAGGAATCCCTGATCAAGGCGCGCGAGTTGAAACCCGATGTGGTTTTGATGGACGTCAAGATGCCGGGGATCGGGGGGCTTGGCGCTACCTGCAAGTTGTTGCGCAGTCATCCGGATATCAAGGTCGTCGTGGTCACCGTCTGTGAAGAAGACCCTTTTCCTACCAGGCTTCTGCAGGCCGGCGCGGCCGGTTACCTGACCAAGGGCGCGGGGCTCGCGGAAATGGTCCAGGCCATCCGCCTGGTATTCGCCGGCCAACGCTACATCAGCCCACAGATTGCCCAGCAACTGGCGATCAAGTCGTTTCAGCCCGTCAGCGACTCGCCATTTGATGCCTTGTCCGAGCGCGAGATTCAGATCGCCTTGATGATTGTGGGCTGCCAGAAGGTCCAGTCGATTTCCGACAAGCTCTGCCTGTCGCCGAAAACCGTGAACACCTACCGTTATCGAATTTTCGAGAAGCTATCCATCAGCAGTGATGTGGAACTGACCTTGCTGGCGGTTCGCCACGGCATGGTGGACGCCAGCGCCTGAAATGCAAGCCACTGAAATAACCGCCGCGTTTGACCCGAGTGCATTTCTTGCGACCTGCAGTGGCCGGCCTGGCGTGTATCGCATGTTCGACAGCGAGGCGCGCCTGCTGTATGTCGGCAAGGCCAAGAACCTCAAGAAACGCCTGGCCAGCTATTTTCGCAAGACCGGCCTGGCGCCGAAGACCGCCGCCCTGGTGGGGCGGATCGCCCAGGTCGAAACCACCATCACCGCCAATGAAACCGAGGCGCTGCTGCTTGAGCAGACGCTGATCAAGGAATGGCGGCCGCCCTACAATATTCTGTTGCGTGACGATAAGTCCTATCCGTACGTGTTTCTGTCGGACGGTGACTTTCCGCGCCTGAGCATCCATCGCGGGGCGAAGAAGCAAAAGGGTAAGTATTTTGGTCCATACCCCAGCGCCGGAGCGATCCGCGAGAGCCTGAGCCTGCTACAAAAGACGTTCTTTGTGCGCCAGTGCGAAGACAGCTTCTACAAGAACCGCACCCGCCCGTGCCTGCAATACCAGATCAAACGCTGCAAGGCGCCCTGCGTGGGGTTGGTCGAACCGCAGGAGTATGCCGAGGATGTGCGTCACTCGGTGATGTTCCTGGAAGGGCGCAGCAACGCCCTGGCCGACGAGTTGTCCGGTGCCATGGAGCAGGCGGCCAGTGTCCTGGACTTTGAGCGAGCCGCCGAGCTGCGCGACCAGGTGTCCTTGCTGCGCCGAGTCCAGGACCAGCAAAGCATGGAAGGCGGCACCGGTGACGTGGATGTGATTGCGGCCTTCGTCAATCCGGGCGGCGCCTGTGTGCACTTGATCAGTGTGCGTGGCGGCCGGGTACTGGGCAGCAAGAACTTCTTTCCGCAGACGGGAATCGAGGAGGAGGTGGCCGATGTCATGGCGGCGTTCCTCGGCCAGTACTACGTCAGCAGCCCCGAGCGCGACCTGCCGTCCGAACTGATCGTCAACGTGGTGCACGAAGACTTCCCCACGTTGATCGAGGCGATCCACGCACTGCGTGGCCGTGAACTGGACATCAGTCACCGGGTGCGCGGCACGCGTGCGCGCTGGCAGCAATTGGCGGTGACCAACGCCGAACAGGCGCTGAGTGCGCGCCTGGCCAACCGCCAGCATGTGGCCGCACGTTTTGAAGCGCTGGCTGACGTACTCAAGCTTGACGAGCCGCCGCAACGCCTGGAGTGCTACGACATCAGCCATTCCAGCGGCGAGGCGACCGTGGCGTCTTGTGTGGTCTTCGGCCCGGAAGGGCCGATCAAGTCCGATTATCGACGCTATAACATTGAAGGCGTCACCCCTGGCGACGACTATGCTGCCATGCATCAGGCCCTGACCCGGCGCTTCAGCAAACTCAAGGACGGCGAGGGCAAGCTGCCGGATATCCTGCTGGTGGACGGTGGCAAGGGTCAATTGTCCATGGCCCGTGACGTACTCAACGAGTTGGCAGTGCCCGACCTGATCCTGCTCGGCGTGGCCAAGGGCGCGACGCGCAAGGCCGGTTTTGAAACGTTGTACTTGAATGATGCGGCCCATGAGTTCACCTTGAAGGGCGATTCACCGGCGTTGCACCTGATTCAGCAGATTCGCGACGAGGCTCACCGTTTCGCCATTACCGGTCACCGCGCCCGACGTGGCAAAACCCGACGCACCTCAACCCTGGAAGGGGTGGCGGGCGTAGGACCAAAGCGGCGCCGCGAGCTGTTGAAACATTTTGGTGGTTTGCAGGAATTGTCCCGTGCCAGCATTGAAGAAATAGCCAAAGCTCCCGGTATCAGTAAAAAGCTTGCTGAGTTGATTTATGCAAACCTACACAGCGAGTAGAATGCCCTCTCACCTCGTAGCCAGTTGTGCCGATGAATATCCCTAATCTGATCACCGTTCTACGCGTCCTGCTCATTCCGATTTTCATTTTGCTGTTTTACCTGCCCTATGAATGGAGCTACATGGCCTCCAGTTCGGTCTTTGCCTTCGCGGCCGCGACCGACTGGCTGGATGGCTACCTGGCACGACGCCTGGAGCAGAGCACGCCGTTTGGCGCGTTCCTCGACCCTGTGGCCGACAAGCTGATGGTCGCCGTAGCCCTGGTGCTGCTCGTCCAGGAACACGGCAACCTGTGGCTGACCCTGCCCGCCGCTGTGATCATCGGTCGTGAGATCGTCGTCTCGGCCCTGCGTGAATGGATGGCCGAAATCGGCGCACGGGCCCACGTGGCCGTGTCCAACATGGGCAAATGGAAAACCGCCGCGCAGATGCTGGCGCTGGTCATCCTGCTGGCCAACCCGTCGAACTTCACCTTCTGGGTCCTGCTGGGCTACGCCTTGCTGTTGATCGCCGCGGGCCTGACCCTGTGGTCCATGCTGCAATACCTGCGCGCCGCCTGGCCCCATCTGCGCACGACGGTTGAAAAGAAATAAAACTTTTTTGAATCAAGGGGTTGACGTGTGTTCTGGAATCTATAGAATGCACACCACCAAGACGCGGGAATAGCTCAGTTGGTAGAGCACGACCTTGCCAAGGTCGGGGTCGCGAGTTCGAGTCTCGTTTCCCGCTCCAAATATTGCACTGCAGAGTTCCACTGAATTCTGTAAGTGATTGAAATCAGGACCTTCGGGTCCTTTTTTCGTTCCGGCGGGAACCACTGAAATCCAGCGCTATCCGGTGCGTTTAAGTCCAGAATCCTGGCGCGTACTGAATCGGTTTGTTGCTGGAGCAGTTTGCGCAGCGAGACGAGCATCTGGCCCTGACTCTGTTCAGGAGCTCGCGATGGCACTCTCAGAAATGACAGTTCGGCATGCCCGAATCACGGGTTACGAATTGGCCTGCGCCAATCAATGCCCCCCAACAACATCGATAGCTGCGCCACCGTCAGCGAAACGCTACCGCTGGTTGCTTGTGGCCAAACGAAGCGGCCTTGTTCCAGACGCTTGCAAAACAAACACAAACCGTCGCCGTCCCTACTTCTATCAGGATTTCTGAATGAAGTTGTTGCGGCAGCGACGTTGGTGGTGGCAATTCGATTGGCGCTTCGATCACCTCGACTGGCAGGAGCGTTGTGCTTTGACCGACAGGGGTCGAATGCCCCGTCCTGGTATTGCTGTCGCCAGCGAAAAACCATGTTGGCATTGACGTCGTGCTCGCGAGCGATCATCGACACTGAAGCGCCAGGTTTGTACGAGGCTTCAACGACCTTGCGTTTGAATGCGGGAGGGAAGTTCGGCGGCGACCGGGGCAACGAGCTAGAGCTATATCCAAGATAGTGTCCACTAAAAAATGGTGTCCACTATCTTGGCGAGTTTGGAGAGTTGTCAGTAGTGGGGGGCTGCGGTCCACGGCAGGGGTAAATCATGCGATGAATCGGCTTCACTGCATGAGCAAGCGTCCCTAGGTTGTGCATTCAAGGATCAAGCTACCAACTGACTCTCAGGCCCACATTGCCCAAATTTATTGGCTATTAGCATGCACTCAGCGCAGGATGAAGGCAGCATGCTCACTTAATGCTTGTGGCCAGCCTATTCTTCTTAATTTATCCTGCGCGTGACAATAATCGTTGAGCCCTGAAAAAACGGTAGCTCTCGAAATGGAGGGGGTGTCGAGTGAGCGGGGGCGGAATGTTTAGAGCCTTTAGGGCGTAAGAAACGCCCTAAAGTTTAATCGTTATCGAGCTTGGCGAACCACAAGTTGCGACAGGCGGACTTTGACTCGAAAGCAGAATTCACGAATCTGAAATTGATACCCCGGCATCACCATATCGTTTATATCAGAACTAATTGAATCTTTAACCTGTATGTATTTATTGAGCTTGCTGGCAATGACCTGAAACTCTGCATCGTACTTATCATAAGATGCCTTGTTGTAAAGTTTTATTGTGTCCAGCTCTCTACGGCATTGTTGGACGCGCAGTTGATTTGTGCTTTCTGCGGATTCTGATTGAGCGGCCACCGATGAGGTCGGTTGAGCGTCAGCTCTGAGGTTCACAGATACAGCTTGTCGCGCTGGCGGGTTTGCCAGTGTCGCAGGTACGGGGGCATGCGGTGCTTGCTGGAAGGCAGCAGACGCTGGTGTCACGCTAGGTTTTTCTGGGATTTTCGTCGCGCATCCCGAGAGGACTAGCCCTGCTAATACAACCATGCTGGAGATTTTATTCATCTGTTTCACCAAAGAGTTATTATTGTTGCCTGAGTTGTTACGTTCGGGGTAACGGTAATAACTCATTCAATGATCGAGTGTAAAAGTTTCTAGCTTCAAGGCACTCAATTTCTCCCTACGAGTGCGTAGGGTAGGGATACTAGTAAAGAAATAATGAAATGACGAGTAAAAACTGTCAGAAACGCCACAAAATTTAATGGGCAATCCTGGATGAGGTGCGCTAGTGAGGCGCTGCACCTCCCGCATCGCTTCTGCTTGTGCGCCAGGCCTGGCGCGTTGCGCGCAAGCGCAACCAGCTTGGCTGTGGTGGCCTCGCTGGTGTAGTGGTCAACTAATCCCGGACACGACGTTAAGTTTTTCATCGGCTCGTGCTGGCGCCAACCCATCGTTGAATTGATGAGGCCGAATCCAGTTGTAGCGATGCATCAAAAAATGGCTGATATCGCGCTGTGCTTCCTGTGCATTTCGATAGCCCACGGTCGGTATCCATTCTGTTTTCAAGCTGCGGAATACGCGCTCCATCGGTGCGTTATCCCAGCAGCTTCCTCGACGGCTCATGCTCTGGCGCATGCGATATCGCCACAACCGCTGGCGAAAGAGTCGGCTTGCATATTGGGCGATCCTTGGTCCGAGTGGAATAGCAGACCCGAAGGCCTGCCACGCTGTTCGTAGGCCATATCCAACGCCTTTATCACCAGCTCAGCGTCTGGCTTTTCCGACAGCGCCCAACCCACGACTCGACGCGTACATAGATCCAGGACGACAGCCAGGTAATGCCATTTTCCTTGCGCACAAATTAGGTGATATCGCCGCACCAGACTTGATTGGGAGCTGGCACATCAAACCCACGGTTCAACGTGTTCGGGATATCGAGTCTTTCTATCGTCGCTCTTTTGTAAATGTGAGAGCCGGGTTGTTTGCTGACCAAACCAAGCTCGCGCATCAAGCTACGCACTTTGAATCGACCAAGTTGCTCACCGTCTTCACGCATCAGCGAGAGGATGCTGCGGCTGCCAGCAGCGCTACGACTTTGCGAGAACAGTTCATTGACGCGACTACGCAATCGAAGCCGTTCAACGTCGGGTGTGCGGCGCCGCAGGCGCTGGGCGTAGTAGCACGAGCGAGTGACGTCAAACACCTTACACAGCCAATCAATCGGCTCAACGGCGCTCAATTGATCAATCAGCGCGAACGCTCGTGATCTTCCGACATCAAGAGCGCGGTAGCCTTTTTTAATATTGATTTCTCTCGCTCAAGCCGAGCGATCCGGGCTTCCAGTTCCTGAATTTTTTGCTGTTCCGGAGTCAGTACCTTGCTCTGCGGGGTGATGCCTTTATGTTCTTTCTGAATCTGGTCAACCCAGCGGCGCAATGCCGACTCACCAATGCCGAGTGAACGGCTGGCTTCGATGTAGCTGTAGTTTTGTTTGAGCACGAGGTCAGCAGCCTCACGCTTGAATTCAGCAGAAAAGGAACGGCGTTGTTTGGTCATCTGACACCTCGATCTGGCGAGCACTCTCGCCTAAATGGGTGTCCGGTTTCATTAGACCACTACAGTCTCGCCGAGAGTTTGGAGGTGAAAGTCCTCTTGAGGTGCCTGCTCGCCCTGCGTTCCAGCTCGTTATGTGCTTTGGGTCTCTGGCTTTTGGGACAGGTCTCATTCAGCCCATCCCTCCATCTTGTCAGAATTATCCTACTGGTTTCCAGCGTCTGTGCTGCCTGGTCGGTGCCGGCCCTGAAACGCCCATTCCATTGTGATCGCCGGTTGGCGGTACGAATTCAGGACTCTTGTGATGACGACTGATGCGCCTGTTGATTCAAGCGTTACGGCTAAGGCTTTGCCTGTGCCTCAAGCGACTATTCAGGACACCTTGTTGCAAAGCGTTTCCTGGATCTGCGACCACTACGGTGTCGGCAAATCCCCGGAAACCCTGACCGCTGGTTTACCCAAGGGGGGACTGTTGGCGCCTTCGTTGGCCTTGGAGGCACTGTCCGCCGCCAATCCGTCGGCCGGCCTGGTGGAGCGCCGCGTACAGGCCCTGCCCAAGCAACGGGTGCCGATGGTGTTGCTGCGCAAGGAGCAGGGCGGCTGCATTGAATTGACAGCGGGTGGCAAATCATTGCCGATCATTCCGGGGATGGTCGCATCGGTCGAGATCCGTACCGGCGAAAAGACCATTCTGGATTACCTGTTAAAGCCCGTGTTCAACGCACGTGAAGCATTCCGGGAGCGATGAGCATGGACATCAAACATTACCCGCCAACTGAGCTGCGGGCTCCGGATCTGTTTGCGCCGCGTAATTGCCTGAACCTGGCAAGGTCGTTGTTTTTGTGCCTGTCGACCTGTGCTAGCTCCAGCCTGATGGCTGACGAACTGTCAATGTTCATTGCGCTAGCCTCGAAGGCATCGACTCAGTCTGACTTGCCGCCGCAGTTAAAATCGACGACAGCGACTTCACCTGTTACACAAGTGCAATCCAGACCGATGGCAGCGGCTACCACCGTCGTGCCTGTACAGTTCAAACCAGCGATAGCGGCTTCATCTGACACGCAAGTGCAATCCAGGTCGCAAGCTGCGACTCCCACTGTCGTACCGGTGCAGTTCAAATCGGTGGCAGCGACGTCACAGGTTACACAAGTACAATCCAGGCCGCTTGTAGCGACTCCGGCTGTCGCTCCGGTGCAATTCAAACCTGTAGCGGCGGTTGCACCTGTCACTCCAGTTGAACTCAAGCCAGTGACAGCCGTCTCCCCCTATCCGTCGCCTGCGACTACGGTTTCACGGCCGTCGAGGCCTGTCACCAATACGCCGCAATTTTCGAAAGTGGCAGAGCCGGCGACGGCTACCTTTGCGCCGGCTCGTCTAAGCGAATCTGCACCGTCCACCAAACAGGCATCGAGTAATGGCGTGAGCGCCTTAAAAACCGTTGTCGCACCTGCTGCAGCTACTGCTGTAAGCGGAGTCTCGGCGTTGGCCTTCAACGGCGTGCCGGCGCGTCTGGCTGGCCGTCAGGGCATCGTGGGGGGGCCTTCGGAGCAAGAGCTCAAAGAAATGTTCTACCGTGCTGTCCAGGCCGCCGCCGAACGCAGCCCCAAGGTACAAAGGGCTCACGCTGAACTGGCGGCAGCGGACTCGGATATTGATGAGGCCAAGGGGCAGCGTTATCCGCAAGTTGACCTGGGCACCCAGGCCGGTTCGAAGCGGTTCGGTTCAGGGGCGCAAGACACTGAAGGCAATAGCACTGGTATTACTCTCAACGTAGTGACGCCGGTATATGACTGGGGACGAATTCGCAATACCATCGACAGCCGTCGCCACCTGTCTGCCGCCGCTACCGCAGCCATTGACGCGGAGCTGGAAAGTATGGCGTTCGACGTCACCAGCATCATGACGGAGTTGGGCAAGCAACGCATTATCGTTGACCTCAGCCAGCAATATGTAGACCGTATGAATGAGCTGGTGAAGATGCTGGCGGGTATCGTGGCTGTGGACAAGGGACGCTCCAGCGAATTGACCCAGGCCAAAGCACGCCTGCTTCAAGCTCAGGCAGCACGGGATTCGGCCAGTACACGGGCCCAGGATGCTGAAATCAACCTGCGCAAGCTGGTCGGTGAACGGCCAATCATGATTCCTCGAACCAAGGAGTGGAACATTCGCCTTGCGAATCTGGATCATCTCTTGGCGCAGACTGAGAATCACCCTGTTATCAATCAGGCCAAGGCCCAGACCGAATCAGCCGAGTTGCAGGCCAAGGTGGTGCGTTCGTCGTCGTTGCCACAGCTCAATTGGGTAGTCAGCAAGTCCACCGCCGAAGACGCCGTGGGCCGTGAGCAGCCTTGGGAAACTCACTTGGCCGTGACGTGGGGTGCCTTTCGCGGCGGCTCGACACGGGCTTCGGAACGGGCTGCATTACAGCGGGCCGAAGCCAGTCGCCAGGAAGTGGAACAGCAGCGTCTGGACCTGGAGTACCGGATCCGCACTGCGAACCACGACGCAAAGACCTTTCTGGAACGGGCTGAACTGTACCGCAATCTGACAGTTGAGTCGGAGGGTATTCGCTTGGCATTTTACGAACAGTGGTATCACTTGGGTAAGCGTACCTTGCTCGATGTATTGTCGGCTGAAAGCGACCACTACGGTAACCGGGTGAGTGAGATCACCAACCGCTTTGATGGCTACCAGGCAGTTTTGCGCCAATACGCGGGGGCCGGTACCTTGGGGCAGTGGTTGAGTGGCGCGCAGCATTGAGCCATCCGGTTCAGGCTGCGAACTCCCCCCGCCAGAGAGATCGCCTGGTGGGAGATTCCATGAGTGAAGTAAACCTTATGTCATGGAATCTCCCGCATTTGATCTTCGCTCTTGGTTCTTTAGCTCAACCCACTATTGCCGTCCTGCACCAAGGAGCTGTATTGCAAGCTTGACCACCTTGCTGTCAACTCTGGCAATTAAACTAGACACTGTTTAAGTTGGCCTCAAACAAGAGCAGGGCCATTTATTAATGCCAGTCAGTTAAGCGGATTCTGCTTTCTGTAGGAGCTAGGCGTCTCCCTCGCTCCTACAAAAAGGTTTAACTGACTGGCATTAGGCCTATGTATGTTTAAATAATCCGTATCCTGCCTCATTGCTACCGTTAGCAGGCGGGTTCCTGGAATTATTGTTGACGTAAGATAAGTGGCTCGGATTAAGGAGAGTGATGGATGAACGATATAACCCCCCAACCATTCTCTCTGGCTCTGCGCTCCTATTCTGGTCAGGTCGAGCTTCACGAGCACGACTTTCATCAAATAGTCCTGCCCCAGTCCGGTTGTATGGAGATTGAGGTCGATGGACGTGGCGGCAAGGTTGATGCGAGCCAGGGCGTGGTGATCGCCTCCGGTGCCCGGCATACATTCCTGGCCAACACCCATAACAGTTTCCTGGTGCTGGACGTATTGACTCAGCGTGCCGATGGACACAAAAGCACCGGACAGTTGCTTGACCCTCTCTATGACAAACGCTTTTTTGCGGTCAGGCCCGATATCCGTCATTTGCTCGATTACGCAAGCAGCAATGGACCACGGTTGATCAGTTCGCCCACGATGGCTGAGTCATGGAGCCGGTTGCTGCTGGGTTCTTTATTGCAGCCAGAGGTTGCACCGAACGATCCCGGGCAGTTTATCCTCGCCAGGGCATTGGCCTACATCGAACAGCACCTGAGTACGCCTATGACGGTGCATGACATTGCCCGTAACGCTGGCACCAGCGAGCGGCGCTTGTATGCCCTGTTCGGGCGGCACCTGAAAATCACTCCGTTTACCCATATAGCGACCTTGCGCCTCAATCTGGCCATCGACCTGTTGCACCAGACCGCTCTGTCGATCACTGATATTGCGCATCGCGCCGGTTACGCCGACCAGAGTGCACTGAGCCATGCCCTGAAGAGAGCCCGCAACCTGACCCCTGCCTCGGTGCGCAAGCAAGCGCGCGACCACTAAAAGCAGCAGACCTGAACAATTTTTTAGCGGGCTCGATCAATACGTCCTCGTACAACCTATCTATTGTCCCCGTATCAGGATTATCCGCAGACGGGCTAGCATGAACACAACTAACGCATCCATTGCCATCACCAAAGGCGCCGTAGGTGCCACTCTGATTGGCGTAATTGCGGTGTTCCTGTGGGCGTGCCTGGCGCTACTGACCACCTTGACCGTCGGAATCCCAGCCTTTCAGTTGTTGGCATCGAGTTTCGCCGTCGCGTTCGTGGCCAGTCTCTGCATGCTCGGCCTGCGTGGCGCCGGGGGGTTCAGCAGTTGGCGACAGCCCTGGTATGTATGGGCAACGGGGTTCGCCGGCATCTTCATTTACCACTCGTTGTATTTCTTTGCCCTGAAGACCGCACCGGCGGCTGAGGCCAGCCTGATTGCCTACCTGTGGCCTCTATTGATTGTCCTGCTCTCAGGATTTTCTACTGGCGAGTCGTTGCGCAAGCGTCAACTGGTAGGAGCCTTGCTCGGCCTGGCGGGGACAGCCTTCATCATGCAACAGCGTGCCCAGGGTGAAAGCATCGGCATGCCGCTTATCGGTTACGCCGCAGCCTTTGCTTGCGCGTGGGTCTGGTCGATCTATTCGGTGGTCAACCGGCGTTTCAGCAATGTCCCAAGCAGCATCATCGGTGGCATTTGCGGCCTGATCGCAGTGGCTGGGCTGCTCTGCCACCTGGCTTTTGAAACCACGGTGCGGCCGGACGCAGGCCAATGGGCAGCAATCATCGCCCTGGGGCTGGGCCCAGTGGGTCTGGCCTTCTTCGCCTGGGATCACGCGACCAAACACGGAAACCTGGCGATGCTTGGCGCCTTGTCTTACCTGGCGCCGTTGTTCTCCACCCTGCTGCTTATTGCCGTGGGGCAAAGCGATGCCAAGCCGATCCTGATAATTCCCGCAGTACTGATCATCACGGGGGCTGTCATTGCCACTTCCCGGTCACGTAAGACCTCACTGTGATATCGACCAACTAAGGAGACAGGCAAATGGATTTGATCGCTTCGCAGGGAACCATGAGGATCGAAAGCAACGGGCCCAGTTTTTCGGTCGCCCCCACGCGGCCCTTGCTCAACCATCTGGGACAGCCATCGCTACTCAGTAGCCGTACTGGCATCCGCCGTCGCGCCAATGGTGAGCCGCCTCGCGTGTTGCTGTTCGTGCCACCCTACACACGTCTGATTGAACCCACACCTCACGACAGCGCGTTCGCCCGCATTGGTATTGATACGTTTGAAGTGATGAAACGCGCCGGTACCCCCATTGGCCTGTTGCGCATCACCACGGTGGCCCGTCGCGCCGGTTATGAGGTGCAAATTGTCGATGCACCTTTTGCCGGCTGGTCCCAGGAGTCCAGCCTGGTCAAGGTCGATCAGGGGCATCTGATCCGCTACGGCCTGACCGATGCGCAGATGCGCGAGATCATCGAAACCGCACAGCCTGATATTGTCGGCATTCAATGCAATTACACGGTGCAATGGGGCAATGCACGGGCGCTGGCAGACCTGGTGAAAACCATCGATCCCAATCTGGTGTTGGTAACCGGTGGCGCCCACTCCAGTGGTGACTGGAAAAACGCACTGCTGGATTCGGCCTTCGACTTTACGCTCATCAATGAAGCCGACCGTGCCTTTACGCTATTGCTTGATGCCTTGACCCACGAGGGCAAGAACATTAATGCCGTGCCTGGGGTGGCCTACCGCGATAGTCATTTGCAACTGGTTCGCCCCACCCATAAATCCAGCTACCTGAGCATCGTCCCCAAGCGCCAGGATCTCGATGAGCGACTTGGCCTCATGCCATTGCCGGACTTCAGTTTTCTGGATATGAGCCATTACTTGCAGTCTTATCACTCATCAGGTGCCCGGGTACGCAAGCACGGCGCCTGGGCGCAGATCTTCTCCACGATTGGCTGCAACGTGAACTGTAATTTTTGCTACATCCCGAAAATCAACGGCCCGTGGCGTGCACTCGGCCTGGACTGGTTTGATCTGCACCTGGCTGACCTAGTCAAACAGGGCGTGGACTGCCCCCGAAAAGTTGGACAGTTTCAGCTAGCAGCCTCAGCAGCATGAGT
>NZ_JAHIDY010000039.1:29010-55376 GCF_018732265.1 Pseudomonas sp. TAE6080 | reverse complement strand
CCGCCGACCCTCTGCTTGTAAGGCAGATGCTCTCCCAGCTGAGCTAATCACCCTTTGCTTCGTTGAGGCCGCGAAATTTACGCAGGTAGCGGACCTAAGTCAATAGCAGGATTGAGTTTTTTTCAAAAACAGCTGTAAGTTGCAAGCTTCAAGCTGCAAGTCAGAAGCCACCGAAAATCCGCTTTCACTTGCAGCTTACAGCTTGCAGCTGCCCCTTCACGGCTCATAGACCATCTTCTTGCTCATGCCGCCATCCACTACGAACTCTTGCCCTGTCACAAACCCAGCGCTGCGCGACAGCAGCCACGCCACCATGGCCGCCACATCCTCTACCGTCCCAACCCGGCCCGCAGGATGCTGCGCATGATCGGCGTCACTCAACGGCTCTGCGCGGCGCGCTGCGGGATCACGGGCATCAATCCAACCAGGACTGACAGCGTTGACCCGAACCTCCGGCCCCAGGCTGATGGCCAGCGCATGGGTCAGGGCCAACAGGCCGCCCTTGCTTGCCGCGTAGGCCTCGGTGTCCGGCTCCGACTGCCGAGCCCGAGTCGAGGCCAGGTTGACGATAGAACCGCCATGAGCGCGCAGATAAGGCGCGCAATGCTTGGCCAGCAGCATCGGCCCGCTGAGGTTCACCGCCAATACCCGGTTCCAGTAAGCCAGGTCCAGGCTGTCCAGCGTGATATTGCGCGGATCGGCCACAGCGGCATTGCACACCAACGCATCCAGGCGCCCGAACTGGCCAAGCACTTCAGCCACCCCAAGGGCCACCTGCTGCTCGTCGGCCACGTCCATGGTGATAAACCAGGCGTTATCGCCCAGTACTTTGGACACCTTGGCGCCCCGCTCGCGATCCAGATCGGCCAACACCACCTGCCAGCCTTCGCTGATCAACCAGGCCGCGATCCCCAGGCCGATGCCCCGAGCCGCGCCTGTCACCAGCGCGACTCGACCATTACTGGCGCCAGCCGCCTCCAGGGACCACTCGATCACAAGGCAGCCAGCCCGCGAGCCAGGTCAGCCTGCAAGTCAGTCACGTCTTCCAGGCCCACTGCAACGCGGATCAGGCTGTCACGGATACCGGCCGCTTCACGCTCCTGCGGGGTAAGGCGACCATGGGAAGTGGTGCCTGGATGGGTAATGGTGGTTTTGCTATCACCCAGGTTGGCGGTGATGGAAATCAGGCGTGTGGCATCGATAAAGCGCCATGCACCCTCCTTGCCACCCTTGACCTCGAAACTGACCACTGCACCAAACCCACGCTGCTGACGCTGGGCCAGTTCATGTTGCGGATGACTCTTCAAACCGGCGTAGTGAACCTTTTCGATTCCGTCCTGCTGCTCCAGCCATTGCGCCAGGGCCTGGGCGTTGGCGCAATGAGCCTTCATCCGCAGGCTCAGGGTTTCCAGGCCCTTGAGGAAAACCCATGCATTGAACGGGCTCAGGGTCGGGCCAGCAGTGCGCAAGAAGCCCACGACTTCCTTCATCTGCTCGCCACGGCCGGCAACCACGCCCCCCATGCAACGGCCCTGGCCATCGATGAACTTGGTGGCCGAATGCACCACGATGTCTGCGCCCAGCTTCAGTGGCTGCTGCAGGGCTGGCGTGCAGAAGCAGTTATCCACCACCAGCATCGCACCCTTGGCGTGCGCCACTTCGGCGAGGGCGGCGATGTCCACCAGCTCTGCCAATGGGTTGGACGGTGATTCGACGAACAGCAATTTGGTATTGGCCTTGATTGCTGCGTCCCAACCGGAAAGATCCGCCAGCGGCACGTAGTCGACTTCAATACCAAAACGCTTGAAGTACTTCTCGAACAAACTGATGGTCGAACCAAACACGCTACGCGACACCAACACGTGATCGCCGGCACTGCACAGACTCATGACCACGGCGAGAATGGCCGCCATGCCGGTAGCCGTGGCGACAGCCTGCTCTGCCCCTTCCAACGCCGCAATACGCTCTTCGAAGGCGCGCACGGTCGGGTTGGTATAACGGGAATAGACATTGCCCGGCACTTCACCAGCAAAGCGGGCCGCCGCGTCGGCTGCGGTACGGAACACGTAGCTGGAGGTGAAGAACATCGGCTCACCGTGCTCACCTTCCGGCGTGCGGTGCTGGCCGGCGCGCACAGCCAGGGTATCGAAAGCCACGCCATCGAGGTCGCTGTCCAGCCGACCGGCATCCCATTCCTGACTCATGCTGCCACTCCTTCACTCAATTCTTTATTTAAGATACAAAACCGGCCCCTCAGGGCCGGTAGTTACTCAGTTGTTGTACAGATCGATGATCGCGCTGACCGCCTGGGTCTTGATCTTCGAGGAGTCGTTGCGCGCCTGCTCGATCTTGTTCAGGTAAGCCTCGTCGACGTCACCCGTCACGTACTTGCCATCGAAGACCGCACAATCGAACTGCTCGATCTTGATCTTGCCGCCACCCACCGCTTCGATCAAGTCAGGAAGATCCTGATAGATCAGCCAATCAGCACCGATCAGATCAGCCACATCCTGGGTCGAACGATTGTGGGCAATCAGTTCGTGGGCGCTCGGCATGTCGATGCCGTACACGTTCGGGTAACGCACGGCTGGTGCGGCGGAACAGAAATACACGTTCTTCGCCCCGGCTTCGCGAGCCATCTGGATGATCTGCTTGCAGGTGGTGCCGCGCACGATGGAGTCATCCACCAGCATCACGTTCTTGCCGCGGAATTCCAGCTCAATGGCATTGAGCTTCTGGCGGACCGACTTCTTGCGCGCTGCCTGGCCCGGCATGATGAAGGTGCGGCCAATGTAGCGGTTCTTGACGAAACCTTCGCGGAACTTGACGCCCAGGCGGGTGGCCAACTCCAGCGCCGCGGTGCGGCTGGTGTCCGGGATAGGGATCACCACGTCGATGTCGTGCTCCGGACGCTCGCGCAGGATTTTCTCGGCGAGCTTCTCACCCATGCGCAGACGCGCCTTGTACACCGAGACACCGTCGATGATCGAATCCGGACGCGCCAGGTAGACGTGTTCGAAGATGCACGGGGTGAGTTTCGGGTTGACCGCGCACTGACGGGTATGGAGCTTGCCGTCTTCCGTGATGTACACCGCCTCGCCCGGGGCCAGGTCGCGGACCAGGGTAAAGCCCAGCACATCCAGGGACACGCTTTCGGAAGCGATCATGTACTCGACGCCTTCGTCGGTATGACGCTGGCCGAACACGATAGGACGAATGCCATGGGGATCGCGGAAACCAACAATCCCGTAGCCGGTGATCATGGCCACGACCGCGTAGCCACCGACGCAGCGATTGTGCACGTCAGTCACTGCGGCGAACACGTCTTCTTCGGTAGGTTGCAACTTGCCGCGCTGGGCCAGTTCGTGGGCGAACACGTTGAGCAGCACTTCCGAGTCGGAATTGGTGTTGACATGGCGCAGGTCAGATTCGTAAATCTCCTTGGCCAGTTGCTCAACATTGGTCAGGTTGCCGTTGTGCGCCAGGGTAATACCGTAAGGCGAGTTGACGTAAAACGGTTGAGCTTCGGCCGAAGTCGAGCTACCAGCCGTCGGATAACGCACATGACCAATGCCCATGTGCCCGACGAGGCGCTGCATGTGACGCTGATGGAACACGTCACGCACCAGGCCATTGTCCTTGCGCAGGAATAACCGGCCGTCGTGGCTGGTCACAATACCGGCAGCGTCCTGGCCGCGGTGCTGGAGGACGGTTAGCGCGTCATACAGCGCCTGATTGACGTTCGACTTACCGACGATACCGACGATGCCACACATGCGACGCAACCCCTACTTAATGAATCTTGACTGAACCCTGCTTACTGCGGCGCGTTGCCCGGCAAGAGGTGTTCCTTGAACGGAAGATCAGCGGGTACGCTGATTCCGCTGGCCAGCCACTGACTGCTCCACCCCAATATGAGGTTCTTGGACCAATCTGCAACCAATAGAAATTTTGGCACGAGACTCGACTCCTGCCACCATGCATCCTGCTGTACCGGGCCCAGGCTCAACAGCCCGACCGCAATGACCACCAGCAACGCGCCACGCGCGGCACCGAAGGCCATGCCGAGAAATCGATCGGTCCCGGAGAGGCCGGTGACACGTATCAATTCGCCGATAAGATAATTGACCATTGCCCCCACCAGCAGCGTGGCGATGAACATGATGGCGCAGCCCGCGATGACACGAGCCGAAGGTGTTTCGATGTAGCCGGCCAGGTAAACGGCCAAGGATCCGCCGAACATCCAGGCGACGACTCCTGCAACGATCCAGGTCAGCAGCGACAATGCTTCTTTGACGAAGCCGCGGCTTAGACTGATCAATGCGGAGATGGCGATGATGGCTATGATCGCCCAATCAACCCAGGTAAATAGCACAGTGCAGCCTACAGACGGATAAGGCGGCGCATTTTAGCAGAGCGCCGGGCTATCGGTAAGCGGTGATTAGCGGTCCATTGCAAATCAATGGGTTGTGGCAGACTGCGGCCATCTCAAGACAGGCAAAAACCAATGTGGGAGCGGGCTTGCCCGCGATAGCGGCGTGTCAGTCAACGCTAATATCGACTGATGCACCGTCATCGCGGGCAAGCCCGCTCCCACACAAGCCTGCACACACATCTTGAGGGTATCGCCAGAATCAGCCGCGTTCTGGCTGAAAGCGCACCACAAAACCCTTCAGATTCTGTTGGCGACCCAGCAAGTCACGCAGGCGATCCGCTTCGGCGCGCTCGATCAGCGGCCCGACAAACACCCGATTCTTGCCATCGGCAGTACGGATATAGGCGTTATAACCTTGGCTACGCAGGGTTTTCTGCAAAGCTTCGGCACTCTCGCGATTGGACAGGCTGGCAAGCTGGACCGACCAACTGATCGGCAGGCCATTGGGATCAATACGGCTTTGACCGACATCCGGCTTGCCTGGCGCAGCAGGCTGCGGCGCGACAGGTTTTGGCGTCGGAGCAGGCGCCGCAGGCTTGGCAGCCACGACTGGCGCAGGCTTCACCACGGGAACGCTGGGCTGAATCGGCGCCGTGGGCGCCTGCTGCTGGGCAATCTCAGCGTCAGTCGGCACCGGCTCCTCCTCGGGCAACGCCTGCGGCTCAGGCACCACCACTGGCTCGACCTGAACCTGCGGCATCACCGGGGCCTGGGGTGCAGCCGGGGCCTCAACCGTGACCTGGCGCTGCTCGTCCTGGCGAGAAAACAGCATCGGCAGGAAAATCACCGCCAATGCCACCAGCACCAGGGCTCCGACCATTCGCTGCTTGTATGCGCTATCCAGTAATGCCATGTGCAGCTTCCTCCGTGGAGCGCCGGGCCAACCATTCAAGCGCCTCGGCAACACAATAAAATGATCCGAACAACAGAATCTCGTCCTCGGCCGTTGCCACCGCGCATTGAGCCTCCAATGCAGCGCTCACGCTTGCATGGGACGTCACCGTCGCCCCAAGGTTCTGCAACACCACCTGCACCTCATCAGCCGTGCGGGTGCGAGGCGTATCCAACGGGGCGACCGCCCAGGACTGCACATTACCCAACAACGGCGCGACCACACCGTCCAGATCCTTGTCCGACAACAGGCCGAACACCGCCAGGCGCCGACCCGCTGGCGCTTGACGCACCAAACGACGCGCCAGGTACTGCGCAGCATGCGGGTTATGCCCGACATCCAGCAACAGGTTCAAGCGCTTGCCTTGCCATTCGAACGAACGACGATCGAGGCGCCCGACCACCTGGGTACGCTGCAAGGTATCGGCAATCTGCCCGGCATTCCACGGCAGATCCAACAACAGGTAAGCCTGCAGGGCGAGTGCAGCGTTTTCCATGGGCAGGTTCAGCAGCGGCAGGCCGTGCAGCTCGACACCCTGGCCCCGCGCATCGACACCGCGCCACGACCATTGATCGTCAGCCACTTCCAGGGAGAAGTCCCGGCCCCGCAGGAAAAACGGGCAATCCAGTTCGCGCACCTTGTCCAGCAAGGTCTGTGGCGGATCCAGGTCACCGCACAACGCCGGCTTGCCCTGGCGAAAGATCCCGGCCTTTTCATAGGCCACGGATTCGCGGGTATCGCCCAGGTAATCAACGTGATCCACGCCAATGCTAGTGACCAACGCAAGGTCGGCATCCACCACATTGACCGTGTCCAGGCGCCCGCCCAGGCCGACTTCCAGCACCACCGCATCCAGCTGTTCACGCTCGAACAGCCAGAACGCGGCCAGGGTGCCCATCTCGAAATAGGTCAGGGACGTTTCACCACGCCCGGCATCCAGCGCCGCAAAGGCTTCACACAACTGCTCATCGGTGGCTTCGACACCGTTGAGTTGCACGCGCTCGTTGTAACGCAGCAAGTGTGGCGAGCTGTAGACGCCAACCTTCAAGCCCTGGGCCTGCAGCAACGCGGCGACAAAGGCGCAGGTAGAACCCTTGCCGTTGGTGCCGGTGACCGTGATCACCCGCGGCGCAGGTCGACCCAACCCAAGGCGGGCCGCTACCTGTTGCGAGCGCTCCAGGCCCATGTCGATGGCTGACGGATGCAACTGCTCAAGGTAGGCGAGCCATTCGCCCAGGGTTCGTTGGGTCATAGGTTTGCAGGCACCGGTGGTACCACGATTGGCTCGACAGGTGCGGCAACGTACTCAGGCGTCGGCAGGTCCATCATCTGTGCCAGCAGGTTGCCCAGGCGCGGACGCAGCTCGGAACGGGCGATGATCATGTCGATGGCGCCGTGCTCCAGCAGGAACTCGCTGCGCTGGAAGCCTTCCGGCAGTTTTTCACGCACGGTCTGCTCGATCACGCGCGGGCCGGCAAAACCGATCAGCGCCTTGGGTTCGGCAACAATCACGTCGCCCAGCATCGCCAGGCTGGCGGAAACGCCGCCGTAGACCGGATCGGTCAGCACGGAGATGAACGGGATACCTTCTTCACGCAGACGCGCCAGTACCGCAGAGGTCTTGGCCATTTGCATCAGCGAGATCAGCGCTTCCTGCATCCGCGCACCACCGGAGGCGGCGAAGCAGATCATCGGGCAACGGTTTTCCAGGGCGTAGTTGGCGGCACGTACAAAACGCTCACCGACAATGGCACCCATGGAGCCACCCATGAAGGAAAACTCAAACGCGGACACCACCACCGGCATGCCCAGCAGCTTGCCGCTGATGGAGATCAACGCGTCTTTTTCACCGGTCTGCTTTTGCGCAGCGGTCAGGCGGTCCTTGTACTTCTTGCCGTCGCGGAACTTGAGACGGTCCACCGGCTCCAGGTCAGCACCCAGTTCGGCACGGCCATCGGCGTCGAGGAAAATGTCGATACGGGCGCGGGCGCCGATACGCATGTGGTGGTTGCACTTGGGGCAAACGTCCAGGGTCTTTTCCAGCTCCGGGCGGTACAACACCGCGTCGCAGGATGGGCACTTGTGCCACAGACCTTCAGGGACCGAGCTTTTTTTCACCTCGGAACGCATGATCGAGGGGATCAGTTTGTCTACTAACCAGTTGCTCATGCTTTCTTTCTCCAGTACCGGTGGCTTGAACACAGCCCCGCGTATGCCCTTGAGCTAAATTCATTGATGTGGCGATGACACCTGCAGGACGGGGTCAGACGTTCGACCAGCCATTTCCTGCACCTGCCCTCAGCCTTCCAGACAACCCGCCAGTGCGTGGCTGCCACTTCATTGGCGCCGCCCGAGGGCAACGCCGGCCTGTTTTACACAGTGGTAGTTACTGACGGCGGCAGACTGCCAGCCGTCACATCGCGCCACTGCTGCTGCGCACGGCTTGCATGAATGCGCGAATCTTGCCTGAATCCTTGATGCCCTTGCCTTGCTCCACCCCGCCGCTGACGTCCACTGCATAGGGACGCACCTGGGCAATGGCCTGGGCCACATTGTCGGCAGACAAGCCACCCGCCAGGATGATCGGCTTGCTCAAGCCCTGGGGAATCAGCGACCAGTCAAAGGCCTCGCCCGTCCCACCAGGAATGCCCTCGACATAGGCATCGAGCAAAATCCCGCTGGCCCCGGCGTAGGCGGCGCAACTGGCAGCGATATCGTCACCCGCCTTGACCCGCAACGCCTTGATATACGGGCGATGGTAACCAGCGCACTCCTCCGGCGATTCGTCGCCATGGAACTGCAACAGGTCCAGCGGCACGGCATCCAGGGTTTCGTTGAGCTCACAGGCGCTGGCGTTGACGAACAGCCCCACGGTGGTCACGAATGGCGGCAAACCGGCAATGATCGCCCGGGCCTGCTGCACCGTCACCGCCCGCGGGCTTTTGGCATAAAACACAAAACCGATGGCGTCAGCCCCCGCCTCGACTGCCGCCAGCGCGTCTTCCATGCGGGTAATCCCGCAAATCTTGCTGCGAACGCCTGACATATCGTCAAAACCTCAGGGGGCTGTCCAGGAAAGTCCCGGATGGTAACAAATGCTTTTCCGGGCGTCAGCCGCCAAGTTCAGTGAAACCTGTGAGGAAGTGTGGCCCGATGAAACGCTGCGGCAGTTCGAACTCATCGCGGTACTCCACATCCACCAGATACAGGCCGAACGGGTGTGCCGTGACCCCTCCAGTACGCCGGACCCGGCTCTCCAACACCTCCCTGGCCCACTCCACCGGGCGCTCGCCAGTGCCAATGGTCATCAACACCCCGGCGATATTGCGCACCATATGGTGCAGGAACGCACCGGCGCGGATATCCAGGACAATCATCTTGCCGTGGCGCGTCACGCGCAGGTGATGGACTTCCTTGATCGGCGACTTGGCCTGGCACTGGCCGGCCCGGAACGCACTGAAATCGTGGACTCCCACCAGGTGCTGGGCCGCTTCGGCCATACGCTCGGCGTCCAACGGGCGATGGTTCCAGGTGATTTCTTCGTTCAAGTGCGCCGGACGGATCTGATCGTTGTAGATCACATAGCGGTAACGCCGGGCGATAGCCTTGAACCGTGCATGGAAGTGCGCCGGCATGACCTTGGCCCAACTGACGCTGACATCGTGGGGCAGATTGATATTGGCGCCCATGACCCATGCCTTCAGCGAACGCTCGGCCTGGGTGTCAAAATGCACCACTTGCCCACAGGCATGCACGCCCGCGTCGGTGCGCCCGGCACACATCAATGAAACCGGGGAGTCGGCGACCTTCGACAGGGCCTTCTCCAGGGTTTCCTGCACGGTCGGCACGCCAGAGGCCTGGCGCTGCCAGCCGCGATAGCGCGAGCCTTTGTATTCCACGCCCAGGGCGATTCTGAAAAAGCCGGCGGCCGCCATTTCGGCGGCCGCGTTATCTATATTTGCCAAGAGCTGAGAGCCTGATGAGTTGCGCAAAGGCAGCCATTATATATGGCTTGAAGCTTTTTGTAGGAGCGAGCTTGCTCGCGAAAAACCCAAGAGCGCCGCGATCATCCAGGATGGGCGCGTTATCGTTGACGACCTTCGCGAGCAAGCTCGCTCCTACAGGGGTTGCGCGATGGCTTTAGGCCAGGTTACTGAGCATTTCCTTGGCTTCACCCCGTTGTTTTTCATCGCCTTCGGTGAGGACTTCGGAAAGGATGTCGCGCGCGCCATCCGCATCGCCCATGTCGATATAGGCCTGCGCCAGGTCGAGCTTGGTGGCGACTTCATCGGTGCCCGACAGGAAGTCGAACTCCGGCTCATCGTCGCCCTTGGCGGCATCTTCTGCGGTGAAGCTCGGCTCGATCGACGGGCTTTCCAGGCTCTGCGACAGACGTTCCAGCTCGGCGTTGACATCGTCGAGCTCCGAGGCGAAGGCGTCCGGCTTGTCCGCTGGCGCGGACTCGTCAGCCAGGGACAGGTCGAAGTCTTCCGGCAAGTCAAAATCGTCCAGCGCGGCCGGTGTCAAGGTAGGTGGCTCGACCGGCGGCAGGTCCTTCATCTGCTCTTCCAGGCCAGAGAGGAAATCATCGTCGGACTGGGAAGCTGGCGCATCCAACTGCAAGTCGAGGTCAAAGTCCGATAGATCGTCTTCGCTGGCCTTGGCTTCGGTCTGTTGCTGCAACACCGACTCGAAGCTCAGGTCATCGACCTCGGGCGCGACCACTGCCGGCGACGCGGCTTCCAGATCATCCAGGCTCAGGTCGAAGTCGGTGTCGAACGTATCAGCCTCAGGCGCGGCGGCAGGCGCCGGCTCCTCCTGGAGCAGATCCTTGACGTACTGTGCGTCCAGCGCAGCAGCGGCGACCGCCGCACTGACGCCCGCAGCCAGCACGGCCATGGCCGGGTAGCGATTTTTCAACAACTCGACCTGGGCATGGTTCTCGCCATTGGCAACCAGTTGGCGCTCCTGGCTCACGAAACCATCCTTGTCGCCCTGCTGGCCGTAGACTTCCAACAGTTTGAGGCGCAGATCGCTGCGCTTGGGCTCCAACTTGATAGCCTCTTCCAGCACCGCGGCTGCCTGGTTCAAGTGGCCACGATCCAGATGGGATTGGGCCTGCGCCAGGGCGTCGGCGGAGCCGGGCTCAATGATCGGCTTGCTTGGAGGTGCCATGCTGGTCGCAGGTGCAACCACAGGGGCCACGGCAACTGGAGCTGGAGCTGGAGCTGGAGCTGGAGCTGGAGCTGGAGCCAGCGTGACGCTTGCCGCCGGGACTTCAAGGCCTTCGAAACTGTCCGACGGCATGTCCTGCTCAAGGTTCGAGGAGAACTCTGGCTCCTCGGCCAGCGCCCGTGCCATGCGCAGGTGTTTCTCTTCTTCCAGGCGCGCATTGCGATGACGCGCCCACAGCAGCAGGAGCAGCAGCACCAACAGGCCGGCGGCGCCACCGATCACCCCGAGGACGATAGGGTTGGTCAGCAGCTCATTGAATTTACCTTCGGTGCTGGCAACTTCTGCCGGCTCTGCCGGTTTTTCCACTGGTGCAACCACTGGCGCTTCGGCTGCCGGCGCGGGTGCTGCAGGTGTAGCCGGCACCGTAGCCAGCTCGGCAGGCATGACCGCAGGCTGCGCCGGGGTGCCGCCTTCGGCCTGCAACTTGGCCAGTTGATTATTCTTGAGTTCGATCAGCCGCTGCAGCTTGTCCAACTGACTTTGCAGGTCAGTCATGCGGCTTTTCAGCTCTTCGTTTTCGCGGCGGGTCGAGTCCAGGCTTTCCTGGGTTACCGCCAGTTTGTTGTTCAAGGCTTTGCTATCGCCTGCAGCGCCTTTGACACCGGCCTTGGCGGCCTCGGCCGAGACCAGGCTCAGGTTGTCCTTGGCGGCAGTCTGCGACGGCGCTGCGCCGGCCTGGGTGCGTTTGGTGGCGTCCAGTTGCTGGCGCCCCGCCGCCTGATTGGTGGCACCGCGACGGCCCTGACGCCAGGCCGCATTCTGCGCAGTCACTTCGGCAATCGCCTGGGGTTGCGGCAGGCTGGTGCTCTGGACCGGGTCTGGCAGACGCAGCACCTGACCAGTCTTCATGCGGTTGATATTGCCGTCGACAAAGGCCCCCGGGTTCAAGGCCTGGATCGCCAGCATGGTCTGCTGGATCGAGCCGCCATTGCGGTTTTTCGCAGCGATTTCCCATAGCGTGTCGCGAGAAGTCGTGGTGTGTTCAGCAGCCTTGCTGACGCTGGTGGCAGCCGGCGCGGCAAGACGCGGTGCCGGGGCACTGTCCTGCGGGGCCTTTTGCTCGAACTTGGCCGGGTCCAGCAATACGCTGTAGTCACGCATCAATCGGCCGTTGGGCCATTGCACCTGCAACAGGAAGCGCACGTAGGAATCGGGCAACGGCTTACTGGAAGTCACGCGAACCACACTGCGGCCACTGCTGTTGAGCACAGGGGTAAAGGTCAGTTCATCAAGGAACGCCTGGCGATCGACACCCGCATCCACAAAGGCCTGGGAAGACGCGAGGCTAGGCACGATATCGGAGGCTGTCAGCCCACCCACGTCGAGCAACTCGATCTCCACCGACAACGGCTGGTTCAACTTCGACTTGAGGGTCATCTCCCCAAGTTGCAGGGCTTGCGCCATACCGGAGGACAGCGCCGAGGCGGCCGCTATTGCTAACACCAGTTTGCGAACTTGAACCATAGCCTCTTCCTTTGTTTGAACACTCCTCGGCCTGCGAGAAGGTTGGGTACCGCTGCCATTCGGCATCGCGAGCCGATAGGTCACCGACGCACAACTTTTCCTGCATGGGGCCAAGCATAGCGCTTAGCTAGAATCAATCTACAAATTGCCGCCAAGTATCTTTTACACAAGGTGTTTTATCAACAACTGTGCCAGCTGCACCGCGTTAAGTGCGGCGCCTTTACGTACGTTATCTGACGTCAGCCACAAGTTTAGTTCCGCCGGGTCGTCAATGCCGGCACGCACCCGGCCCACATAGACCACGTCCTGACCGACCGCATCCCCAACAGCTGTAGGGTAATCGCCCTCTTCCACCAGCTCGATGCCCGGTGCTGCCTCCAACACGCGATTGACTGCACCAAGGTCCACAGCAGCCGCCAGTTGCAGGGACACGCTCAGGCTATCGCCAAAAAACACTGGAGCTTGAACACACGTCGCGGAAATTTTCAGTAACGGTAATTCAAGCAGTGTGCGCAACTCGTGGGCCAGGCGCTTTTCCAGGTTGGTATGGCCCTGGGCATCGGGCGTGCCGACCTGGGCCAGCAGGTTGAACGCCATCTGCCGATCAAAGAACTTGGGCTCCAGGGGCCGCACATTCAGCAGCTCGGCGGTTTGCCGGGCCAACTCGCTGACGGCTTCACGGCCTTGGGCAGATACCGCCAGATTGGCGGTGACGCTGACACGCTGGATATCCAGCAGGCCGCGCAGCGGCGCAAGGACCACCGCCAGGTGAGTCGCGCAAGGGCTTGGGCTGGCGAGCTGGAAGGGCTTTTTCAAACCGTCCAGTACCTGGGCATTGGCTTCCGGCACCACCTGGGGTGCCTGTTCGGCCGATAGCGCGCCGGACAGGTCAATCAACGAGCAGCCGGCCGCAGTGGCGCGCGGGGCGAAACTCAAGGTGACCGCAGGACCTGCCGCGAAAAACGCCAGTTGTACCTTGCTGAAATCGAACTCATCGACTTCCCGCACCCGCACATTCTTGCCACGAAACGGCACCGAGGCACCGGCCGACTCGCTGCTGGCCAGCAGGTGCAGGGTGCCGACCGGGAAGTCCAGCTCTTCGAGGATCTGCACCAGGGTTTCGCCAACCGTGCCGGTGGCGCCGATCACGGCGATATCAAAGGTCTGGGTCATGGGGGCTGCCTCGGGCATTGCGGGGGGAGCGGCACTTTACCGGGTGGCTGGGGGTGAGGCAATTAACCCAGGTTTTGTGGTGTGGCTGATGGCCCTTTCGCGAGCAAGCCCGCTCCCACATTTTGATGTGTGAATGCAATCAAATGTGGGAGCGGGCTTGCTCGCGAAAGGGCCCTAAAGAGCAATAAAAAAACCCGCGCCTGTCACCAGAACGCGGGTTTGTTCAACACCAAAAAGCGATCAACGCTCCAGCAGGATCCGCAACATCCGACGCAGTGGTTCGGCCGCGCCCCACAGCAGTTGGTCACCCACGGTGAAGGCGCCCAGGTACTGGGTGCCCATGTTCAGCTTGCGCAGACGCCCCACCGGTACATTCAGGGTGCCAGTGACCTTGGTCGGGCTCAGCTCCTGCATGCTGATATCGCGGTTGTTCGGCACCAGCTTGACCCAAGGGTTGTGCTGGCTGATCAGCCCTTCGATATCGGCGATCGGTACATCTTTGTTGAGCTTGATGGTCAGCGCCTGGCTGTGGCAGCGCATTGCGCCGATGCGCACGCAGATGCCGTCCACCGGGATCGGGCTCTTGAAGCGGCCAAGAATCTTGTTGGTCTCGGCCTGGGCCTTCCACTCTTCACGGCTCTGGCCGTTCGGCAGTTCCTTGTCGATCCACGGGATCAGGCTACCGGCCAATGGCACGCCGAAGTTCTCGGTCGGGTAGGCGTCACTGCGCATGGCCTCGGCCACACGGCGGTCGATGTCGAGGATCGCGCTGGCCGGGTCGGCCAGTTGATCGGCGACGGCCGCGTGGGTCGCGCCCATCTGCTTGATCAACTCACGCATGTTCTGCGCGCCGGCACCGGAGGCCGCCTGATAGGTCATGGCGCTCATCCACTCCACCAGCCCGGCTTCGAACAGGCCACCCAGGCCCATCAGCATCAGGCTGACGGTGCAGTTGCCACCGATGTAGTTCTTGGTACCGGCATCCAGTTGCTGGTCGATGACCTTGCGGTTGACCGGGTCGAGGACGATCACTGCGTCGTCCTGCATGCGCAGGCTGGACGCAGCGTCGATCCAGTAGCCCTGCCAGCCGGCTTCACGCAGCTTGGGGAAGACTTCGCTGGTGTAGTCGCCGCCCTGGCAGGTCAGAATGACGTCGAGGGTCTTGAGCTCTTCAATGTTGTAGGCGTCCTTGAGCGGGGCGATATCCTTGCCCACGGACGGCCCTTGGCCACCGACATTCGAAGTGGTGAAAAACACCGGCTCAATAAGATCGAAATCCTGCTCTTCCAGCATCCGCTGCATGAGCACGGAACCGACCATCCCGCGCCAACCGATCAGACCTACACGTTTCATCGCAACTACACCTTGTTAAAAAGTGGGCCGCCTGACAGCAACAACTGCCAGCGGGCCCGAGAGATTACAGATTCCGCAGCGCGGCGACTACTGCGTCGCCCATTTCCTGCGTCGAGGCCTTGGTGCAACCCTGTGACCAGATGTCGCCAGTACGCAGGCCCTGGTCCAGCACCAGGCTCACGGCCTGCTCGATGGCATCCGCCGCATCCGCCAGGTTGAAGCTATAACGCAGCATCATCGACACCGACAAAATGGTCGCCAGCGGGTTGGCAATGCCCTGGCCCGCGATGTCCGGCGCCGAACCGTGGCAGGGCTCGTACATCCCCTTGTTGTTGGTGTCCAGGGACGCCGACGGCAGCATGCCGATGGAACCGGTGAGCATCGAAGCCTGGTCGGACAGGATATCGCCGAACAGGTTGTCGGTGACGATCACATCGAACTGCTTGGGCGCCCGCACCAGTTGCATGGCGGCGTTGTCGACGTACATGTGGCTCAGTTCGACATCCGGGTAATCCTTGGCCACTTCTTCGACGATCTCGCGCCACAGTTGGCTGGAGGCCAGCACGTTGGCCTTATCCACCGAGCAGACCTTCTTGCCGCGCACACGGGCCATGTCGAAACCGACCCGGGCGATACGGCGGATTTCGCTCTCGCTGTATGGCAGGGTGTCGTAGGCCTGGCGCTCGCCATTTTCCAACTCACGCACACCACGTGGCGAGCCAAAGTAGATACCGCCGGTCAGCTCGCGCACGATCAGGATATCCAGGCCCGCCACCACTTCCGGCTTGAGGCTCGACGCGTCGGCCAGTTGCGGATAGAGAATCGCCGGACGCAGGTTGCCGAACAGGCCCAGTTGCGCGCGGATTTTCAGCAGGCCGCGTTCAGGGCGGATATCACGCTCGATCTTGTCCCATTTCGGCCCACCCACGGCGCCGAGCAGCACGGCATCGGCGGCACGGGCGCGGTCCAGGGTTTCGTCGGCCAGCGGTACGCCATGCTTGTCGATGGCGGCACCGCCGATCACGTCGTGGCTCAATTCAAAGCCCAGGCTGTACTTGGTGTTGGCCAATTCCAGGACCTTGACCGCTTCGGCCATGATTTCCGGACCAATACCGTCGCCAGGGAGAATCAGAATCTGCTTGCTCATGGGTTCCTCATTTCATCAAGCGGCCCGCCCACAGGCAGGTCGGGAAAATTATTAGCGTTCGGCCCAGACCACCAGCACATCGGTGCTGAAGGTGCCGTCGGCTTGAATCTCGAAATAATCGCGGACTTCCTGGCCCATCGCCTTTTGCAGCTCAAGGATTGCTGCACGCAATACCTCTGGCGTGCGCATGCGCTCGACCCACGAGGTGTATTCCAGGCGCAGGCGTTGGCGGCTGCTGTTGCGCACATGCAGGCCGGCTTCGCTGAGCTGGCGCATCCACTCACCGCAGGAATAATCGCGCACGTGGCTAGTGTCGCGCAGCACTTCGACGGTTTGCAGGTAAGTGTCCAACAGCGGGCTACCCGGTGACAAGACATCGACGAACGCCGCCACGCCGCCCGGCTTGAGCACCCGGCGCACTTCGCGCAGGGCCAGGCCCAGGTCGCTCCAGTGGTGGGCCGAGTAGCGGCTGAACACGAAATCGAACTCGCCATCGGCGAACGGCAGGCGCTCGGCGGCGCCGTGGACGGTGCGGATGTTGTCCAGGCCACGGTCTGTGGCAGCGGCGGCAACCACATCGAGCATCTGCTGCGACAGGTCGTAGGCCACCACTTCCTTGACCAGCGGCGCTACGTGGAAACTCACGTGACCGGCACCGCACCCCAGGTCCAGCAGGCGTGCCGCGCCCTGCCCGGCTAGTTCGGCCTGCAGCAGTGCGAATTCGGTACCTTGGGCGTGCACGGCACTGCTCAGGTAGGCCGAGGCCTGTTCACCGAATTGTTTTTGCACGACTTGGGTGTGGGCGGTGGTGGTCATGGCGGTGGTTTTCCTTGGGTTTTGTGGTGTTAGTACTGGCGCTATCGCAGGCAAGCCAGCTCCCACACTTGACCGTGTTCACAGATCAAAATGTGGGAGCGGGCTTGCCCGCGATGGGGCCCGCACGGCTTACCGCAAATCAGGCATCACGAAACAACCAAGGCTGGCTAGCCCGGTGCTTGGTTTCAAACGCCGCGATGGCATCGCCGTCCTGCAAGGTCAGGCCGATATCGTCCAGGCCGTTGATCAAGCAGTGTTTACGGAAAGCATCCACTTCAAAGTGATACACCTTGCCATCCGGGCGGGTCACGGTCTGTGCCGCGAGGTCGACGGTCAACTGGTAGCCGACATCGGCCTCCACCTGCTGAAACAACTCATCGACTTCTTCGTCGGTCAGGATGATCGGCAACAAGCCGTTCTTGAAGCTGTTGTTGAAGAAGATGTCGGCATAGCTCGGCGCGATGATGCTGCGAAAGCCATATTCTTCCAGGGCCCACGGCGCGTGTTCACGGCTGGAGCCGCAACCGAAGTTTTCCCGGGCCAGCAAGACACTGGCGCCCTGGTAACGCTCGGCATTGAGCACGAAGTCTTTGTTCAGCGGGCGCTTGGAGTTGTCCTGGTAGGCGTAGCCCACGTCCAGGTAGCGCCACTCGTCGAACAGGTTCGGGCCAAAACCGGTGCGCTTGATCGACTTCAAGAACTGCTTGGGGATGATCTGGTCGGTGTCCACGTTGGCACGATCCAACGGTGCGACAAGACCTGTGTGTTGGGTAAAAGCTCTCATCGGGTATTCCTCAGATCAATTCGCGAACGTCGATGAAACGACCGTTGACGGCAGCCGCAGCGGCCATGGCCGGGCTGACCAGGTGGGTACGGCCACCGGCGCCCTGACGCCCTTCGAAGTTACGGTTGGAGGTGGACGCGCAATGCTCACCGGACTCCAGGCGGTCCGGGTTCATCGCCAGGCACATGGAGCAGCCCGGCTCGCGCCATTCAAAACCGGCTTCGAGGAAGATCTTGTCCAGGCCCTCGGCTTCAGCCTGAGCCTTCACCAGGCCCGAACCTGGCACCACGATGGCTTGCTTGATGGTCGAGGCAACTTTGCGGCCCTTGGCGATAACTGCCGCAGCGCGCAGGTCTTCGATCCGTGAGTTGGTGCAGGAGCCGATAAACACGCGGTCCAACTGGATGTCGGTGATCGCCTGGTTGGCTTTCAAGCCCATGTACTTCAATGCGCGCTCGATGGAGCCGCGCTTGACCAGGTCGGTTTCCTTGGCCGGGTCCGGCACGTTTTGATCAACGGCCAGGACCATTTCCGGCGAGGTGCCCCAGCTGACTTGCGGCTTGATCTGGGCGGCGTCGAGCTCGACCACGGTGTCGAACACCGCATCCTTGTCGGACACCAGGTCTTTCCAGGCCTCCACGGCGGCATCCCAATCGGCGCCTTGCGGTGCAAACGGACGCCCCTTGACGTACTCCACGGTTTTTTCATCCGCCGCCACCATGCCCACGCGGGCACCGGCTTCGATGGACATGTTGCAGATGGTCATGCGGCCTTCGATGGACAGGTCGCGAATGGCGCTGCCGGCAAACTCGATGGCATGGCCGTTGCCGCCAGCGGTGCCGATCTTGCCGATTACTGCGAGGACGATGTCCTTGGCGGTCACACCAAACGGCAAGGTGCCTTCGACCAGCACCAGCATGTTCTTCATTTTTTTCGCGACCAGGCACTGGGTGGCGAATACATGTTCCACCTCGGAGGTGCCGATACCGTGGGCCAGGGCACCGAACGCGCCGTGGGTCGAGGTATGGGAGTCGCCGCAGACCACGGTCATGCCCGGCAAGGTCGCGCCCTGCTCCGGACCGATCACGTGGACGATGCCCTGGCGCACGTCATTCATCTTGAATTCGGTGATGCCGTACTCGTCGCAATAGTCGTCGAGGGTCTGCACCTGAAGGCGCGACACGGTGTCGACGATCGCATCAATACCGCCCTTGCGCTCCGGCGTGGTCGGCACGTTGTGGTCCGGGGTGGCGATGATCGAGTCGACGCGCCAAGGCTTGCGCCCAGCCAGTCGCAGGCCTTCGAACGCTTGGGGCGAGGTCACTTCATGGATGATGTGACGGTCGATGTAGATCAGCGACGACCCATCATCGCGCCGTTTCACTTCATGGGAATCCCAGAGTTTGTCGTAAAGCGTTTTGCCGGCCATCAGTCGGTCCTCATCAGCGTCTTTCTATGCCCTGGGCGTTGAACGATTCAATAACCCTTTGGCTTGTGAGGCTGATGCTATGGCGTTACATTAAATAACTCAAATTCATATTTTTCATGCTTTGGATAACCTACTGGAATACCACCATGGACCTGGCCAACCTCAATGCTTTTATAGCCATCGCCGAGACCGGCAGCTTCTCCGGTGCCGGCGAACGGCTGCACCTGACACAACCGGCAATCAGCAAGCGTATTGCGGGGCTGGAGCAGCAATTGAAGGTGCGCCTGTTCGACCGGCTGGGCCGTGAAGTCGGCCTGACCGAGGCTGGGCGCGCCCTGTTGCCCCGCGCCTATCAGATCCTCAATGTGCTGGACGACACCCGTCGCGCCCTGACCAACCTGACCGGCGAAGTCAGCGGGCGGCTCACTCTAGCCACCAGCCATCACATCGGCCTGCACCGCCTACCGCCGGTATTACGCACGTTTACCCGGGAATACCCGAACGTAGCCCTGGATATTCAGTTCCTGGATTCGGAAGTCGCCTACGAGGAAATCCTCCATGGCCGTGCCGAAGTGGCCGTCATCACCCTGGCGCCAGAACCGCACACCCTGGTGCGGGCCACGCCGGTGTGGGACGACCCTCTGGATTTCGTGGTGGCGCCCGAACATAGTCTGGCCAATAACGGCACAGTCAGCCTGGCCGACATCGCCCTGCATCCGGCAGTTTTCCCCGGTGGCAATACTTTTACCCACCATATCGTGCACCGCCTGTTCGAAACCCAGGGCCTGACGCCAAACATCGCCATGAGCACCAACTACCTGGAAACCATCAAGATGATGGTTTCCATCGGCCTGGCCTGGAGTGTATTGCCACGCACCATGCTCGATGATCAAGTGGCCAGCATCGCTTTACCGGGCATACAGCTCAGTCGCCAGCTAGGCTATATCGTGCACACCGAAAGGACGCTGTCGAACGCTGCGCGGGCTTTCATGAGCCTGTTGGATGCACAGGTCGATCTGGCAGGGATGCCGGCATGAGGCCGTGCGGCCTGTAGATCCTGCTCCCGCGCCGAATGCCCATCGAGCCAAGGCCCCTTGATAATGCCCAACCCCGTCGATCCCTTGCCGCCGCTGCCACGCATCCACGCCCTGGACCCCCAGCAGGCGGAGCAAAACTGGGAAAATGCCCCGCAACTATTGGCGGCGCTCAATGCCGCACGGCTGGGCGCCTGGAGCTGGGACATCGACAGTGGGCGGATCAGTTGGTCGCGGGGCACCCAGGCGCTGTTCGGTTTCGATCCACGCCAGCCGCTGCCCAAGGACCTGGACTACCTTGAGCTGTTGGCCGCCGAGGACCGTGGCCGTGTGATACGGGCATTTCACGCCGTCCTGGCGGGAGCCCCCTTCGAGCAAGCCATGCATCACCGCATCCAGTGGCCGGATGGCAGCCTGCACTGGTTGGAAGTCAACGGCAGCCTGCTGCCGGACGCATCCGGGCGCCGCCGCATGATCGGGGTGATTCGCGAAACCACCCAGCAGCGCGAGCGCGAACATGCCCTCGCTCACTCGGAAAAACGCTTCGCCACACTGTTTCACCTGTGCCCGAACATGGTCCTGCTGACTCGCCAGGAGGACGGCCTGATCAGTGAGGCCAACGAGTATTTTGAAAGCCTGTTCGGCTGGCCGGTGGCCGATGCCATTGGTCGCACCACCCTGGACCTGGGGCTGTGGGTGCATCCGGAGCAACGGGCCTTGCTGGTCAAGGCGACCCAGCGCAAGGGCGAACCCATCACCATGGAGGTGCAATTTCGCGCCAGCAACGGGCAAATCCATGACGGCACCTTGAGCGCGCAAAAAGTCGAACTCGACGGCCAGGCCTACCTGATCAGCACCTTTCTCGACACCACTGAGCGCAAAAATGCCGAGCAGGCCCTCAAGGACAGCCAGGAACGCCTGGACCTGGCCCTGGACTCGGCCCAACTGGGCACCTGGGACTGGCACATCCCCAGCGGCATGCTCTATGGCTCAGCCCGGGCGGCACAGTTGCACGGCCTGGAGCCGCACCCGTTCCATGAGTCCTTCGATGCCTTTTTTGAAGGTATGCCCGATGAAGAACGCGCCAGCATGCGCGACGCCTATCGCACCCTGCGTGAAGGCCCGGCCGGCAATTACCAGCTGACGTACCGCGTGCAACTGGAAGATGGCAGCTCACGCTACCTGGAAAGCCGTGCCCGCCTCTACCGTGACGCGCAAGGCGCACCGGTGCGCATGGCGGGCACTTTGCTCGATATCACCGACCAGGTGGAACGCGAACAGCGCCTGAGCGCCTCTGAAGAGAAGTTCGCCAGCCTGTTCCTCGCCAGCCCCGACCCGATCTGCGTCACGCACCTTTCCAGCGGCGAATTCATCGAAATCAACCCCAGCTTCACCCAGACCTTTGGCTGGACCGCCGCCGAAGCCATCAACCACACCGCCGAACAAATCGACCTGTGGGATGAACCCACCCAGCGCCTGCAACGCATCGAGCAGGTGATCCGCGAGCAAGCGCTGAACAACGTGGCGATCATCGTCCACCACAAGAATGGCCAGCGCCTGACTTGCATGATTTCCAGCCGGTTGATCAAGGTCGGCAACCAGCCCTGCGTGGTCACCACCCTGCGCGATATCACCCAACAACAGCGTTCCGAGGCGGCGCTCAAGGCCAGCGAGGAGAAATTCGCCAAGGCCTTCCACTCAAGCCCCGACGCGGTGTCCATTACCGAGCGCGATACCGGGCGCTACGTGGAGGTCAATGACGGCTTTTGTCGCTTGACCGGCTACCGCGCCGAAGAGGCCATTGGCCTGACGCTGTACCAGATCGGCATCTGGGCCGATGAAAACCAGCGTGCCGCGCTGCTGGCCGAATTGCAGATCAAGGGCCGCATCCATCACCTGGACATGCTCTGGCACAACAAGCGCGGCGAGTTGCTGGCAGTGGAAGTGTCGGTGGAGCCCATTACCCTCAATGAAATGCCGTGCCTGCTGCTGACCGCGCGGGATGTCAGCCTGCTGAAAAGTGCGCAAGCGCAGATCCGTCACCTGGCGTATCACGATCCACTGACCAACCTGCCCAACCGCGCATTGCTGATGGACCGCCTGAGCCAGCAGATCGCCCTGCTCAAACGCCACAGCCTGCGCGGTGCCCTGCTGTTCCTCGACCTGGACCACTTCAAGCACATCAACGACTCCCTCGGGCACCCGGTGGGCGATACCGTGCTGAAAATTGTCACCGCACGCCTGGAGGCCAGCGTGCGTATGGAGGACACCGTCGCACGCCTGGGCGGCGATGAGTTCGTGGTGCTGCTCAGTGGCCTGGAAGGTTCGCGGGCAGAGGTCAGCAAACAGGTGCAACTGCTGTCCGATACCCTGCGCGAATTGCTGTCCGAACCGATGTTTCTCGACGGCCATCGCTTGCAGGTCACTCCGAGTATCGGCGTGGCGTTGATTCCCGACCATGGCTCGACGCCGGCGGACTTGCTCAAGCGCGCGGATATTGCCCTGTATCGGGCCAAGGATTCGGGGCGCAACACCACGCAGATGTTTCATAACAGCATGCAACGCACAGCCAGCGAACGCTTGCGCATGGAAACGGACCTGCGCCTGGCGTTGTCGCGGGGCGAGTTCAGTGTGCATTACCAGCCTCAGGTCGATGCCCGGGGCAATCGCATTGTCGGCGCCGAGGCACTGGTGCGCTGGCAGCACCCACAACTAGGCGCCCAATCACCGGCAGAGTTCATCAAGGTCCTGGAAGACAGTGGGTTGATTCTCGAAGTCGGCACCTGGATCCTCGACGAAGCCTGCGGCGCGTTTGCCCGACTGATAGCCGAAGGCCTGGTGCAGCCACTGGGCTTTAGCCTATGCGTCAATATCAGCCCCCGGCAGTTTCGCCAGAACGACTTTGTCGAACGGGTGGAGCGCAGCCTGAAACAGCACCAATTGCCCTTCACCCTGCTGAAACTGGAAATCACCGAAGGCATCGTGATCCAGAACCTGGAAGACACGATCAGCAAAATGCGCCGCCTGAAAAAACTTGGGGTCAGCTTTGCCATGGACGATTTCGGCACCGGTTACTCTTCATTGACTTACCTCAAGCGCCTGCCGGTAGATGCCTTGAAGATCGATCAGTCATTTGTGCGGGACGCCACCCACGACCCGAACGACGCCGAGATCATCCGCGCTATCGTGGCCATGGCGCGCAGCCTCAACCTTGAGGTAATAGCCGAAGGCGTGGAAACACTCGAGCAATTGGCATTCCTGCAAGGGTTGGGTTGCCACCTGTATCAAGGCTATCTGCACAGCCGGCCATTGCCTCTGGAAGCATTCATGCAATTATTGAGGCCAGGGACGCAAACGTGAAAATACCCGGATACCCCCCCGGCCTTGAGCCCTGCATTACACCAATTTCAACGCCCGCAGGAAGTAACCCTGCCAGTCCGATGGAGCCAGGCTGCGCTTTTGCCCATACACGTCCAACATCCCGTCAATGACCACCACTGAGTGATGGGTATTGGCCAGGGTGCCAATGGCGCCCTCGACCAACTCTTTAACTGTACTTTCACGGACATAGGCAGACAGCCCAAGCCTGCGTAGCGCTGCTCCTGGATACTCACCATCATTCAGGGTCTGGATGGCGACCTCATAACTCTGGTTCCCACGGCCGTCGTTATTCTCCAGCTGTGCCCGCTTGGCACTCACGGCGTACAAGAAATTGGCATCATCCAGCAGCGCCTGATCGGAGCCTTTCAAGTTGGACGCCTCGCGGGCTTTCTTCAACTCTTCGTGAGTCACGCTCAACTTGAAAGAATCTCTCATCACGATTTCATAACCGTCGGCGGTGGCAGAGATTTTTTTATAGATACTTTCCGGACTTTGCCCAAATCTCACCATCGCCGCCTTGATCGCCGAAACCGTGACACAGTTGCCTTCGGCCCCCTGATAAAAGCCACCCCATATATCCGCAGGCCTGACCCCTAGCGGCACACTGGATAAATGCAGGATATTTTTAGTAAATGTCCCAGGTGCTGTATCAGGTGTTTTTTTATCATTGAACAACATATAACCGTAGCGTTTATCAACTCTCTTTCTTTCACCATAACTGTGCTGGGCATTATCCATGACAAAAGCCGAACCAAAATTATGCGTCTCCACTATACCCAGCGCACCATTAGCGGCCATATCAGTTGCAGGTACAAACTGAGCAAGCCCCATCATACCCATGCCTCGCAGGCAATTTTGCGTCGTCTCACCTTCAAGCGTCTTCAACAAGACCTTTTCGAAACTACCCTGCCCGTCTGAAATCTGTTTGCGCTTGGTATAAACTGCCAGTGCAAAGTTGGCATCCATTACGGCCGAACTGTCATTTCCGGAAAACCGAGAAACCTTTGCAACCAGCTTTAACTCCTCATGGGACACATGAACCTTGAATTCATCTTTCATTGTAATGTCATACCCATCACCTGATGCCTTGACCTCATCAAACATGTCATGCGGACTTTGTCCAAACGTCATCATCATCAACTTGATGACCGCGGCATGCGTGCTATTGTCAAAATTTTCACCAAAGCCACGCTGGGTCGCTGTAAATGCATTCAGGATATCCGTGGGTTTTTCACCACTAGTCGTTGTAAGGGCGCCAGTGGAAAAGCCATGGATGGGTTCATGACTCGACCTACAGCCTTCAAAAAATGATTGATAACGCATACCCACATTCATGGTAACACCTCAATGATAATGATATTAAAAAAGCGCCAACTAAGGCATCATTTAAAAACGATGAATCACCGACATTAAAAAACAAAAGACACAGCGAGCAAAAAACCTGCGCAGGATAACAACACACTTTCTTATTATTATATCTTACAAGCCTATAGCAACCTTCAAACACACAACCGAAGTACCAATCACCCCATCAACGCCATTGCCTCCCCATACCATGGCGCGTTTCCTTTGCGTCCCCACAACTCCTCTTTTCCATCAATGACTGCAACTGAATGAAGAGCCCGATTAACCATTCCTACTTGCCCTTTTGCCAACGTACTGACTGGGACTCTTTTCATGTACTTTTTCAACCCCAGACGGAGAAACCCCTCTCCAGCGCCCCACTCATCTTCACCGTTATTGAGCGTCTGTATGGCTGCGGTGAAACTTCTTGCCGCCCGGCCATCGTTATTCTCGATCTGTGCACGCTTGCAACTGACGGCAAACAGGAATTGAGCATCCTTGAGCATGCCTCTATCTCGTCCAAAAAAATTCGCGGCCTCTGACGCCTGCGCCAACTCCGGCTTGCTCAAGGTCAAGTTAAAGCCGTCTCGCATCGTGACCTCATAACCGCGTGCGGTTTCATTGACACGCTTATATATATCAGTAGGGCTTTGCCCAAACTTATGCATGGCGGCCTTGATCGCCGATACCGTCACACAATTGCCATCAGGCCCTTGTCGAAAACCGCCCCAGATATCATCAGCCTTTGCACCATTGCGCTTGTTCGACAACCCAGAAATATGCGCCGGACTCGTCTCAGGCCTGGGTACCACAGGCATAGGATTGACCTTAGGCATGACCGGCTCTGGAACAACATCCACATTGACAGGTTTTTCCTCTTTCCATCCAGCCAACAGGGTCGATATCTGATTCAAAAAAGACTTGAGCATTGAAATAATATTATTAAGTTCAACGCTCTGACTGACTAAAGAGCCATTCACCTCCGAGAGGTTATTATTTACAGGGGGATTACTGGACAACCTACTTACACCTGCCATGCGTATCAGAGGTCGCTCAGCGACAAAATCAAAAGCATCCCTACTCCTTGCTGAACAATCACACATGACGTTAGAAGCACTATTAACGCTTAAAACGGACATAATTTTTCTCGCACAAAGTGCTCCTCCGGCCGGCATTAGACCGGAGAAGCAACTGATTGAATTTAATATCTTAATTTGAGGTTTACAGGATCGAGAGAAGAACTATCGGCGGCGATAAAAATTCCGAGTCCAACTCATTTCACCTGGACCACACTCTGGGCCTGGAGCAGTCAGATCGGTATCTGGCACCGGCTTATCCGGTACCACACCCGGGATAGGCGGAAGAACTACACTAGGTTTAATTCGACCGTCGATACCGGGCACCACCGCTGGCTTGGGCTCCAAACCAGGCGTCACTCGACCTTCTGTACCAGGTACCACTACAGGCTTGGCGGTCGAATCAGTCTTCACTCGACCGTCGGTACCCGGCACCACCACAGACTTGGAATCCAAACCAGGCTTCACTCGCCCATCCGCACCAGGTACCACCGCAGGCTTGGGCTGCGCATCAGGTATCACGCTTACATCAACCCCAGGAACCGTTGGCCGAGAGGGCGCAGGGCAGTGACAATTGTTCACATGGACGTCAACATTCACCCGAACAGCAGTGTCAGACGATACGTTCAAATCCTTATCAAGAACTCTTGGCAGGATCCTGACTTGCGGCATCACCGCCGGTTGCTTGCCAGGGTCAACCTGCACCTTGGCGTCCTTACCCGGGATCACGGGCTTGCTTTCGGCGTCCGGTTTCTTCTCGGGTTGCTTGTCTGCCTCAACCTGCACCTTGGTGTCCTTACCCG
>NZ_JAHIDY010000039.1:0-28910 GCF_018732265.1 Pseudomonas sp. TAE6080 | reverse complement strand
TGCTTGTCTGCCTCAACCTGCACCTTGGTGTCCTTACCCGGGATCACGGGCTTGCCTTCGGCGCTGGGTTTCTTCTCGGGTTGTTTATCGGCCTCAACCTGCACCTTGGCATCCTTGCCCACAATCACCGGGTTACTCCCTGGTAGCGGCTTGGCCTCAGAAGACTTATCAGCAGTGGGCTGGGCGCCAGGGGACTTTGTTTTGCCAGACAAAACATCTCGCATGGCCTTGAAAAGAAGTTCAAACATATCAAGCAGCTTTGAAAAAGCATCCGTACTGACAGTTGTACTATCCCTCCCAACCTCAATATTCCGATTTTGCTCAGGGAAAGAATTCGGTTTGCGGCCAAGTAACTTACTCACATCACTACCTCCAAGTGGAGTCGGTAGCGACGCAGGCAGATCAGTTTGACGATTACCGAGATTAACGCTCGGAGGATTATTAACAGATAGATAAGACATTAGTCATTCCTCTTCTCAGAACAGCACCAGGGCATTCGAACACCCAGAACAAACACTATTTACTTATGACTTGAAGCGGCAGTAACCGAATCGAAGTCACTGGTTTCGTGGGGCAAAAAAAGTTCTGGTTCCAGAAATCGCTGAAAACATAAGGACACCAATAGAAAACTTCGGACTTTTACCCATGGACTTCTACAGAACACAGCAACTCCAGAGCTTTTCTTGGCAAAAAAACAACGTCATACCTGCTAATAAACTACCCTGATGACAAAAAGCGTCATGATTACTTGCGCTCTTGCGATACAGCCCATGATATTTCCCGCGCGAAAACATGACTGTCACGCGCTGCAAAACCTAAAAATGAAACTCTTTCAACAACACCAAAACATGCACAAAACTAAAAAAGTTACACACACCCGCTAGTACAAAAATAAAACACCGAACCTCAACTAAACACAACTATCACTGCCACCCGTTAAACCCTCTACACTCCCCTCAGCGCCTTAAACAAAAAAAGGGCGCCAGAGGCGCCCTTTTTCGAAGTGATGACAAATTTAAAAACATGCACTCAGTGTTGCAGAGCCGGCTTTTGCGCCCCATTGATCGGGATGCGTTTGGCTTTCGCTTCTTCCGGAACAACCCGCAATAGATCGACACTCAGTAACCCGTTATTCAGGTCAGCGGCCTTGATCTCAATATGGTCGGCCAGGCGGAACGACAATTTGAAAGCCCGCTGGGCAATGCCTTGATGCAGATAGGTGACGCTCTCGGTCTTGGTGTCGCGTTTGCCGCCACTGACGGTCAAGACGCCTTTCTCCACCTGCAACTCCAGATCGTCTTCCTGGAAACCGGCGGCCGCAATGACAATGCGATAGTGGTCTTCGCCGTGTTTCTCGACGTTATAGGGAGGGTAGCTGCTGCCAGGCTCGTTGCGCAGTGCGGTCTCGAACAGGTCATTGAAACGATCGAAGCCCACGGAAGAGCGGAACAGCGGCGCCAGGGAAAATGCGGTACTCATGGTCAAATCTCCTGAAATATCAGCAAGGTTTTTATCTCCACGACCCGAATTCGGCATCGTGTAATCCCTAGATAAGGACCGCTGATTACATTTCAAGAGACATTTTCAAGAAATTTTCAGGCCGCTTGGGGATGGGGCATCCTCAGCAAGCGGCTGACTTGCTCCAGATCGGTTTCACGCCGCAAGGCCGTGAACAGCTCAACGGCTTGCGGGTAATTACGCGTCAGCATGGCCAACCATTGCTTCAGTCGGCCAGGCGCCTGGCGTTCAGTCAACTGCGCCACCGATTGCGTCCAGAACTCCTGGAGCATGGGCTGCATCTGCTCCCAAGTCATCTCGACCACGTCTTCGCCAGCCCGCGCGGCCGCGATTTGCCGGGCCAGGTCCGGTCGCGCAACCAGGCCGCGACCGAGCATGATGTCTTCCACACCGCTGATTTCCCGGCAGCGCCGCCAGTCATCAACACTCCAGATATCGCCGTTGGCGAACACCGGCACCTTGACCACGTCCTGCACCCGCGGGATCCACTCCCAATGGGCTGGCGGCTTGTAGCCATCAGCCTTGGTCCGTGCATGCACCACAATGTGCGCTGCACCGCCTTCGGCCAGGGCCGTGGCGCACACCAGCGCGCCGTCCGGGCTGTCGAAGCCCAGGCGCATCTTGGCGGTCACCGGGATATGCGCTGGCACAGCGCGGCGCACGTGTTCGACGATCTGGTTGAGCAGTTCCGGCTCCTTGAGCAGCACCGCGCCACCGCGGGACTTGTTGACGGTCTTGGCCGGGCAGCCGAAGTTCAGGTCGATCACTTCAGAACCCAGCTCACAGGCCAGCGCGGCGTTTTCCGCCAGGCACACGGGGTCGGAGCCCAGCAACTGCACGCGCAACGGCACGCCCGCTGCGGTCTTGGCACCGTGCAGCAGTTCAGGAGCAAGCTTGTGGAAATAGGCCGGGGTCAGCAGGCGGTCGTTGACCCGGATAAATTCGGTCACGCACCAATCGATACCGCCCACCTGGGTCAGCACGTCCCGCAGGATGTTGTCGACCAACCCCTCCATGGGCGCCAAAGCAATTTGCATGGAAAACACTCAACGAAAAACGTGGCGCAGTTTACTGGGTTTCCCACAGCAACCGTTAACCCTACCGCCCCATTGTAGGAGCGAGCTTGCTCGCGAAAAGCGCCCAGTCGACACGGTAAAACTGATAGACCGCGTTATCGTTGACGTTCTTCGCGAGCAAGCTCGCTCCTACATGGACAATGCCGTAAGCGCCACGCCATAGCCCTCGATAAACTCCGCCGGCATGCGCTTGGGCTTGCCGCTGGAGAGTTCGATACAGACAAAGGTGGTTTGCGCACGTAACAAGGTGGTGCCATCGCTGGGGCGCATCAGTTGAAAGCGCCGGGTCATTTTCAGGCGCTGGTCCCAATCGACGATCCAGGTTGCCAGTTGCAGCTCATCGCCTTCGTAGCCGGCCGCCAGGTAATCGATTTCGTGGCGCACCACTGCCATGGCCCGGTCCAGGCGCCGGTACTCGGTGAGGTCCAGGCCCAGGCGCTGGGAATGGCGCCAGGCGCAACGCTCCAGCCACGACACGTAGACGGCATTGTTGGCATGCCCCAGGCCGTCGATGTCCTCAGGGGCCACCTGCAGATCGATGATAAACGGCTTTGCCAAGTCCCAGCCCATGCCCTGCTCCCGGTCGATTAATGTCGGCGGGGAGCAGTGTAACCCATCGTTGCACTCAAGCGGTTTGCCGCGCCGGCTCACGACAGCCAGCCAGCAGCGCCAGCACGCCTTCGACCACTCGCGGGTCGGCCAGGACCTTCTGGTGCCCGCCCTGCTCCAGGCGCAACAGGCGGCTGTCGAACCAGGCCTCGTGGATCATCTGCGAAGCTTTGACCGGGACGAAGGTATCGTCTTCGGCATGCACGATCAGCCCGGGAATATTCATTTGATAGTGGGCCACATCCAGGTGCTTGAGCGGAATGCCCAGGGAGTACTCGACCTCCTGGATAAACGCCGCACGCGCCCGCGCCGGCATGCCGACCACTCCAGCAAAGCCGCGCAATACATCGAGCAAGCGTGAAGGGGCAGCAATGCTCACCAGCGCATTGGTGCGCAGGCCCAGTTGGATGGCCAGCATCGCACTGGCGCCACCCATGGAATGGCCAACCACCGCGTGCAAGGGCGGCAATTCAGCGGCAGCCTCCAGCATCGCTCGGGCAAACAACACCACATGGGCTTCGCGGCCCGGCGAACGACCATGGGCCGGTCCGTCGAGGGCAATCACCGAGTAACCTGCGCCCACCAGTGCGTCGATCAGGCTGGCGAACTGGGTCGGGCGCCCTTCCCAGCCATGCATCATCAGCACCGCTGGGCCCTGGCCCCAGCGCAGGGCCGACAGGCCAAAGCGCAAGGTGACGCGCTCGGCCTGCGCCAGCAATGGCAACTCCCAATCACGCGGCGGCAGGTCTCGCGGTGTCATGAAGGCGCGACGCATCTGATTGGCGATGGTCTGCGGCGCCAACCTGCCCAAGGTGCCGTTGACACGACGAATCCAGCTCAAGGTGCTCATCCATTCACTCCCCAGGCTCGCAAGCCTTGTTCAGCGCACAGCCGACTTGGAGGCGCGTAATACACGATCCGATAATTCGCCAGGCCCCAAGGCCCGAGCCAAGGCCAGGCCACCAATCATCAAGGCCATGTCGGCCAGGGCCTTGTCGGTGTCTTCCGGGCTGGCGGCCAGTTGCGCAGCCATCAGTTCGACATGCTGGTTAAGCACCTCGCGAAACTCATCCGGCAAGCGGCTCATCTCGCCAACCGTGGCCGGGATCGGGCAGGCCTGGGCGGTAGAATCACGGTGCTTGCGCGACAAGTAGAACGCCGCCACCAGGGCGCGCCGCTCTTCGCCTGTCAGGCTGGGATCCATGTCGTCGATAGACGCCCGACGCCGCGCCAACAGTTGCTCGAACGCCTCCAGCATCAAGGCGTCCTTGCTTTCAAAGTGGGCGTAGAAGCCACCCACGGTCAGCCCCGCGGCGCCCATGACTTCACCCACACTCGGTTCGGCCGGGCCACGCTGGATCAGCGCGGAACTGGCGGCCTGCAGAATACGTTCACGGGTTTGCGCTTTTTTATCGCTCATGACGGCCTCCGAATATTACGGTTAAAATATTATCTGCATAATACTTTTTAGCAAGCGGTGAATTCGACCGCTGGTCAGAAGAGGTTTTTTGAAGAGGGAGGGAGAAAACCCAAACGCCAGACAAACAAAAGGGCCATTCAATAATTGAATGACCCTTAAAAATCCCGCAGAGCGGGTAATCGTGGCGTCCCCTAGGGGACTCGAACCCCTGTTACCGCCGTGAAAGGGCGGTGTCCTAGGCCACTAGACGAAGGGGACACAAACCTTCTATACAACTGATCAGTGCTGAGAACTGATCGATTCAAGGACGGTGTGGCCAGACCTTGAACCTGTAAATTGGTGGAGCTAAACGGGATCGAACCGTTGACCTCTTGCATGCCATGCAAGCGCTCTCCCAGCTGAGCTATAGCCCCGGATTTTTCGCCTCGCGGCGCAGCAGACCTTTCGAGCTGCTTGTTGAAACTGGCGTCCCCTAGGGGACTCGAACCCCTGTTACCGCCGTGAAAGGGCGGTGTCCTAGGCCACTAGACGAAGGGGACAAAACCTTCTGTACAACTGATCAGCGCTGAGAACTGATCGATTCAAGGACGGTGTGGCCAGACCTTGAACCTGTAAATTGGTGGAGCTAAACGGGATCGAACCGTTGACCTCTTGCATGCCATGCAAGCGCTCTCCCAGCTGAGCTATAGCCCCTCATCGGTGAGGACGGGGCGAATCTTAATGGCGGTTTGGAAACGTGTCAAATTTATTTTCAACAATTTCCAAAGTTTTTTGCCGGGATAACAATCACTTACCGACGAAACCCCGAAAAACCGGGGTTTCGTCGCTGCAACAGGCTGTTTAAGCGATCGCGCCCAGCAGCTTTTCCCATTCCTTGTTTTCTTTCTTCGATACACCACCAAGCAAATCAAGGGCTTGGCGCAGACGGAAACGGGTCAGGTCAGGGCCAAGGATTTCCATCGCATCCAGTACCGACACCGAACTGGCTTGCCCGGTAATGGCAGCAAACATCAGTGGCATCGCGTCGCGCAGCTTCAATTCCAGGGATTCGACCACGGCCTGGATGGTCGCGGTGATTGCATCCTTCTCCCACTGGCGCAGGCTTTCGAGCTTCCACAAGATCAACTGCATCAACTGGCGAACCTGGTCACCCGAGAGTTTCTTGGACTCGAACAGCTTGGCATCTGGGTTCACGCCCCCGGCAAAGAAGAAGCTGGCCAGCGGTGCGACCTGGCTGAACGTCTCCACCCTGCCCTGCACCAGCGGCGCGATCTTCATCATGTACTCGGGGTTCAACGCCCACTGCTGCACACGGCTGGCAAACTCTTGCACCGGCAGGTCACGCAGCCATTGGCCGTTGAGCCACGACAGCTTCTCGATATCGAAGATCGGCCCGCCCAGCGACACGCGCGAGAGGTCGAAGTTATCGACCATTTCCTGCAACGAGAACTTCTCGCGCTCGTCCGGCATCGACCAGCCCATGCGGCCCAGGTAGTTGAGCATCGCTTCAGGCATAAAGCCCATGCGCTCGTAGAACGTCACCGAAGTCGGGTTCTTGCGCTTGGACAGCTTGCTCTTGTCCGGGTTACGCAGCAGCGGCATGTAGCACAGCTGCGGCTGTTCCCAGCCGAAGTACTCGTAGAGCAGGATCAGTTTCGGTGCCGACGGCAGCCATTCTTCGCCACGCAGCACGTGGGTGATGCCCATCAGGTGATCATCGACCACGTTGGCCAGGAAGTACGTCGGCAGGCCGTCGGTCTTCATCAGTACTTGCATGTCCATGCGATCCCACGGGATCTCCACGTCGCCACGCAGCATGTCCGGCACCACGCACACGCCTTCGCTCGGCACTTTCATGCGGATGACGTGAGGCTCGCCGGCAGCCAGGCGCTGGGCCACTTCTTCTTTGGACAGCAGCAGCGCGCGGCCGTCGTAGCGTGGGGTTTCGCCACGGGCCTGTTGCTCGGCGCGCATCTGGTCCAGTTCTTCGGCAGTGCAGAAGCACGGGAAGGCATGACCCATGTCGACCAATTGCTGGGTGTACTTCTTGTAGATGTCGCTGCGTTCGCTCTGGCGATAAGGGCCGTGTGGGCCGCCCACATCCGGGCCTTCAGCCCAGGTAATGCCCAACCAGCGCAGGGCATCGAAAATCTGCTGTTCCGACTCACGGGTCGAACGTACCTGGTCCGTGTCTTCGATCCGCAGGATGAATTCGCCGCCATGCTGCTTGGCAAAGCAGTAGTTGAACAAGGCGATGTAGGCAGTACCGACGTGGGGATCCCCAGTAGGCGATGGCGCGATGCGCGTGCGGACGGTGGTCATGGCGGGTCTCGAATGGGCAATAAAGCTGAAAATAAAACAAGGGGCGAATGGTAACAGCCCCAAGCCCCCCGGCTCCAGCGTGGGCCGATCAACAAAGGGCATATAAGCCAAGGTTGGGGCTGCAACCACGACATAGCTATTTGCCAGATCGTTAGCTGGCTATATTCCATTACCTTTTGTAACTGACACTGCGCCGCCATGCCTGCCCAACTCAAACGCCGCCTGTTTATCTTCCTGTTTATCGTCGCCCTGATCGCCGCGGGTTTCTTTGCCCACTGGTTCTTCAAGGGGCGCTTCTATGAAAGCACCGACAACGCCTACGTGCAGGGTGAGATCACGCGGGTTTCCAGCCAGCTCGGCGCACGTATCGCCGAGGTCAAGGTCGGCGATAACGAGCATGTGGAAAAGGGCCAGTTGCTGGTCATTCTGGAACAGGACGACTTCTTGCTGGCCATCGACCGCGCCAACGCGACCCTCGCCACCCGTGAGGCCGAACGCTTGCAGGCCACGAGCAAGCTGACCCAGCAGGCCAGCCTGATCGCCGCCGCCGATGCCCAGGTGTCGTCCAGCCAGGCGACCTTGGGCCGCGCGCAGATCGACTTGTCCCGCGCGCAAACCCTGCGCAAACCCGGCTACGTCTCGGAAGAGCGCGTCACCACCCTGTCCGCCGACAACCATATCGCCCGCTCCCAAGTGGCCAAGGCCCAGGCCGACTTGCAAGGCCAGCGCCAACAAGTCAGCGCCCTGAACGCCGAGATCAAGCGCCTCGACGCGCAGATCGCCAATGCCCGCGCCGACCTGGCCCAAGCCGAGCTGAACCTGACCCGCAGCGAAATCCACGCGCCCATCAGCGGCCTGATCGGCCAGCGCGCCGCGCGCAATGGCCAATATGTGCAGGCCGGCGCCTACCTGCTGTCCATCGTTCCCGACCAGGACATCTGGATCCAGGCCAACTTCAAGGAAACCCAGATCGGCCATATGGCCCCCGGGCAGTCGGCCGAACTGACCTTCGACGCCTACGGCGACACGCCCATCGAGGCCCGGGTCGACAGCCTGTTCGCCGCCTCCGGCGCGCAGTTCAGCCTGTTACCGCCAGACAATGCCACCGGCAACTTCACCAAAGTCGTACAACGGATCCCGGTAAAACTCACGTTTGCCGCCGACAACCCGCTGCAGGGCAAAATCCGCCCCGGCATGTCGGTCACCGTCAAAGTAAAGATCCAAGACCCTGACCATGGCCGGTGATCAACTGCTGCGCCCCGTCGGCGAACCGACCCGGCGCGACTGGATCGCAGTGATGAGCGTGATGCTCGGCGCCTTTATGGCGGTGCTCGACATCCAGATCACCAACTCCTCGCTCAAGGATATCCAGGGCGCACTGTCGGCCACCCTGGAAGAAGGCTCGTGGATTTCCACCTCCTACCTTGTCGCCGAAATCATCATGATCCCCCTCACCGCCTGGCTGGTGCAGTTGCTGTCGGCACGGCGCCTGGCGGTGTGGGTCTCGGTGGGTTTCCTGATCGCCTCGCTGATGTGCTCCATGGCCTGGAGCCTGGAAAGCATGATTGTGTTCCGCGCCCTGCAAGGCTTCACCGGCGGCGCCCTGATCCCGCTGGCCTTTACCCTGACCCTGATCAAACTTCCCGAACACCACCGCGCCAAGGGCATGGCAATGTTCGCCATGACCGCCACATTCGCCCCCTCCATTGGCCCGACCATTGGCGGCTGGCTCACGGAGAACTGGGGCTGGGAATACATCTTCTATATCAATGTACCGCCAGGCCTGTTGATGATCGCCGGCCTGCTGTATGGCCTGGAGAAAAAGGCCGCGCACTGGGAGCTACTCAAAAGCACCGACTACATGGGCATCCTGACCCTGGCTGTGGGCCTCGGTTGTTTGCAGGTGTTCCTTGAAGAGGGGCATCGCAAGGACTGGCTGGAGTCGAGCCTGATCGTCAGCCTGGGCAGCATCGCACTGTTGAGCCTGATTACCTTTGTCATCGTGCAGTTGTCCAAGCCCAACCCGCTGATCAACCTGGGGATCCTGGCCAACCGCAACTTCGGCCTGTCGAGCATTTCCAGCCTGGGCATGGGCGTGGGGCTGTATGGCTCGATCTACCTGCTGCCGCTGTACCTGGCGCAGATCCAGAACTACAACGCCCTGCAAATCGGCGAAGTGATCATGTGGATGGGCGTGCCACAGCTGTTCCTGATCCCGCTGGTGCCGAAATTGATGAAATACGTGTCACCGAAATGGCTTTGCGCGGTGGGATTCGGCCTGTTTGGTTTCGCGAGTTTTTCCTCGGGCGTGCTCAATCCGGACTTTGCCGGCAGCCAGTTCAACCAGATCCAGATCATCCGTGCCCTTGGCCAGCCGCTGATCATGGTCACCATTTCGTTGATTGCCACGGCGTACATCCTGCCCCAGGACGCGGGCTCGGCGTCGAGCCTGTTCAACATCCTGCGCAACCTGGGCGGGGCCATCGGCATTGCGCTGCTGGCAACCCTGCTGGATGCGCGAACCAAGACCTACTTTGATTACTTGCGCGAGGCGATTGTGCCGACCAACCCGCAAGTGGCCGAGCGCATGGCGACGCTGACGCAGACGTTTGGCAATGAAACGGCGGCACTGGCCAAGCTCAGCGAGATTGCGCATCAGCAGGCGCAGATCATGGCCTATAACGATGCGTTTCACTTTGTCGGGCTGGCGTTGGCGGTGAGTATGCTGGCGATCTTTTTGACCAAGGCGTTGCCGGCGGGGCTCAAGGCTGGGGAAGCCCATTAGACCGAGGCGCCGCCATCGCAGGCAAGCCAGCTCCCACATTCGGATGTGTGAATACATTTAAATGTGGGAGCTGGCTTGCCTGCGATGAGGCCCCAACAGTCAGCACAAATCAGACAGTCAGCAACCGCGCGCGCAACTTGCCAATCTCATCACGCATCTGCGCCGCCGCTTCAAACTCAAGATCGCGCGCCAACTGGTACATTTTCTCTTCCAACTGGCGAATGCGCTTGGTGATTTCACTCGGTGAGCGCAATTCGTTTTCGTACTTGGCGCTTTCTTCGGCCGCCTTGGCCATGCCTTTGCGCTTCTTGCTGCGCGAGCCGGGCACGGTGGCGCCTTCCATGATGTCGGCCACGTCCTTGAACACACCTTTAGGGGTGATGCCATTGGCCAGGTTGAACGCAATCTGCTTGTCGCGGCGACGCTCGGTCTCACCGATGGCCCGCTCCATGGAGCCGGTGATGCGGTCTGCGTACAGAATCGCGCGGCCATTGAGGTTACGTGCGGCACGGCCGATGGTCTGGATCAGCGAGCGCTCGGAGCGTAGGAAACCTTCCTTGTCGGCATCGAGAATCGCCACCAGCGACACCTCGGGCATGTCCAGGCCTTCACGCAGCAGGTTGATCCCCACCAGCACATCAAAGGTGCCTAGGCGCAGGTCGCGGATGATTTCCACGCGTTCCACCGTGTCGATGTCCGAGTGCAAGTAGCGCACCCGCACGCCGTGGTCGGCCAGGTAATCGGTCAGGTCTTCGGACATACGCTTGGTCAGCGTGGTGACCAGCACCCGTTCTTCGAGTGCCACGCGTTTGGTGATTTCCGAAAGCAGGTCGTCGACCTGGGTCAGCGCCGGACGGATTTCAATTTGCGGGTCAACCAGGCCGGTGGGGCGCACCAGTTGCTCGATCACCCGCCCAGCATGCTCGGCCTCGTAGTTGCCCGGCGTGGCGGATACAAAGATGGTCTGCGGGCTGATGCTTTCCCATTCGTCAAAGCGCATCGGCCGGTTATCCAGCGCCGAAGGCAGGCGGAAGCCGTACTCCACCAGGGTTTCCTTGCGCGAGCGGTCGCCTTTATACATGGCGCCGACTTGCGGCACGCTGACGTGGGATTCGTCGATCACCAACAAGGCGTCTGCCGGCAAGTAATCGTAGAGGGTCGGCGGCGGTGCGCCGGACTCACGGCCCGACAGGTAGCGCGAATAGTTTTCGATGCCGTTGCAGTAACCCAGCTCCAGGATCATCTCCAGGTCAAAGCGCGTGCGTTGCTCCAGGCGCTGGGCTTCCACCAGCTTGTTATTGGAACGCAGGTATTCCAGGCGCTCGGCCAGCTCGACCTTGATCCCTTCCATGGCATCCAAAAGGGTCTCGCGCGGCGTCACGTAGTGGCTTTTTGGATAGAAGGTGAAACGCGGCAGCTTGCGGATCACTTCCCCCGTCAACGGATCGAAGGCCGACAGGCTCTCCACCTCATCATCGAACAGCTCGATACGAATCGCTTCCAGGTCCGATTCAGCCGGGTAAATATCGATCACATCGCCGCGCACCCGGAAGGTCGCGCGGGCAAAGTCCATGTCGTTACGGGTGTACTGCAAATCCGCCAGGCGCCGCAGCAAGGCGCGCTGGTCGAGTTTGTCGCCGCGATCGACGTGCAGCACCATCTTCAAATAGGTTTCCGGGCTGCCCAGGCCGTAGATGCACGAGACCGTGGTGACGATGATCGCGTCCTTGCGCTCCAGCAACGCCTTGGTCGCCGAGAGACGCATCTGCTCGATATGGTCGTTGATCGACGCATCCTTCTCGATAAAGGTATCGGAGGACGGCACATAGGCTTCGGGCTGGTAGTAGTCGTAGTAGGAAACGAAGTACTCCACCGCGTTGTTCGGGAAGAACGCCTTGAACTCACCGTACAGCTGCGCGGCCAGGGTCTTGTTCGGTGCCAGCACCAGGGTCGGGCGATTGATCTGTGCGATCACATTGGCAATGCTGAAGGTCTTGCCTGAACCGGTCACCCCGAGCAGCGTCTGGTGCGCCAGGCCGGCCTCGATGCCTTCGACCATCAGGCGGATGGCCTCGGGCTGGTCGCCAGCAGGTTCAAAGCGGGTGACTAGTTGGAAATCCGACATAACGTACCTCTTGAAGTCACCCCGGACTGTAAACCCGTCGGGAACGAAAAAGACCACCGCCCGCAAAATTCCAGAGCGAGCCGTAGGAAAAAACCATGATAACTGTAGAAGTGGTGGTGAATGTGATGGGTTTCAAGGCAATAGTCCTACATGCCTGTGGCCATCAATGTTGCAATAAGACTAACGGTCGATAAATAAACCGAAAAACTTGGCCGAAAAGCCGTTTCGGCTGTCGCCGCGAGCGGTGTTGGCCTCTATACTAGCTCCCCGTTTGTGCACCGCTCTAGTGCATTCGGCTGGAGCGCGACACGTCCCTCCATTCCCCCATAGAGCTGCCGCAAAAATGAGCCTGTTCTCCGCTGTCGAAATGGCACCACGCGATCCTATCCTGGGCCTCAACGAAGCATTCAACGCCGATACCCGAACTACCAAGGTCAACCTTGGCGTGGGCGTTTACTGCAACGAGGAGGGGAAAATTCCACTCCTGCGTGCCGTTGCCGAAGCGGAAGCCATTCGCGTGGCGCAACACGCCGCCCGTGGCTACTTGCCGATTGACGGCATCGCCGCCTACGACCTGGCCGTGCAAAAGCTGCTGTTTGGCACCGACTCGCCGCTGCTCAGCGCTGGCCGCGTGATCACCGCCCAAGCGGTCGGCGGCACCGGCGCTTTGAAAATCGGCGCGGACTTCCTCAAGCAACTGCTGCCCAACGCCGTCGTCGCCATCAGCGACCCAAGCTGGGAAAACCACCGTGCCCTGTTTGAAAGTGCCGGTTTCCCGGTGCAGACCTACCGCTATTACGACGCCGCCACCCACGACGTGAACCGCGCCGGCCTGCTGGAAGACCTCAACGCCCTGCCCGCCCAGTCCATCGTCGTGCTGCACGCCTGCTGCCACAACCCGACCGGCGTCGACCTGAGCCCGGCCGACTGGAAAGACGTGCTGGAAGTGGTCAAGGCCAAGAACCTGGTGCCGTTCCTCGACATGGCCTACCAGGGCTTTGGCGACGGTATCGACGAAGACGCCGCTGCGGTGCGCCTGTTCGCCGAATCGGGCCTGACCTTTTTTGTGTCCAGCTCGTTCTCCAAATCGTTCTCGCTGTACGGCGAACGCGTCGGCGCGCTGTCCATCGTCAGCGAATCGAAAGAAGAAAGCGCGCGCATCCTGTCCCAGGTCAAGCGCGTGATCCGCACCAACTACTCCAACCCGCCGACCCACGGCGCGGCGATTGTAGCGGCGGTGCTCAACAGCCCGGAACTGCGCGCCCAGTGGGAAGCCGAACTGGCCGAAATGCGCCTGCGCATCCGTGGCATGCGCGAGCAAATGGTCAGCGAACTGGCCAAGGCTGCCCCAGGCCATGACTTCAGCTTCGTCGGTCGCCAGCGTGGGATGTTCTCCTACTCCGGCCTGACCGTAGAACAAGTCACCCGCCTGCGCAGCGAGTTCGGCATCTACGCCCTGGACACCGGTCGCATCTGCGTGGCGGCGTTGAACCAGGCGAACATCGGTGCAGTGACCAAGGCGATTGTGCAGGTGCTGTAAGCCTCTGCGTGCTACCTGAAGGGGAAGCCATCGGCTTCCCCTTTTTTGTGCCTTGCCCCTGTAGGAGCGAGCTTGTCTCCGGGCGGCGTTTCGACGAAAAACCTCAACGATACCGCGAGCCCCCTGAAGGAGCGCGACGCCCTCACGCTCTTCGCGAGCAAGCTCGCTCCTACAAAAAGCTCAGCGCTGGCAAGGCAAGCCCCCTAGACTGAAGCACGACTGCCCTTTGCGATGAGACTTTTATGAGAAACGACGACCTGGACCTGCGTGCCGACCGCGACGAACTGGACCACTTCACCCCGCGCACGCCTCAAGCCAAGCGGCAAAAAAGCCTGGTCCTGCAAGTGGCCCTGGGCGTGTTCCTCGGCGGCCTGGCCTTGTGGCTGGTGCAACTGGGCGCCACGGCGCTGATGGCCAAATTGGCGATGGGCACCCTGCAATTTGGCGGCTGACACAGAACAACGGTGGGCGGGACCACTCCTACTGTGCCCCCCGCTCTTCGAGCAACCGCACAAAACTGTCCAGGCTCTGCGACACCGTCCCGCGCCGCCAGATCAGCCAGGTGTCGAGCAGGCGGAACTCATCCGCCAGCGGCCACACGCTCACCGTGGTAAACCCCGGCATGCTCTCCAGCATGCTGCGCGGCATCAACGCCAACCCCGCGCCGGCGCTGACGCAGGCGAGCATGCCGTGGTACGACTCCATCTCGAAAATCTTGCCGGGCACCGATGCATCCTGGGAAAACCAGCGCTCAAAGTGGTGCCGATATGAGCAGTTGGAGCGAAAGGTATAGATGCTCTCCCCGTTCACATCCTGGCCACGGGTGATCGGCGCGTGGTGCAGCGGCGCGATCACCACCATTTCTTCCTCAAACACCGCGACCCCTTCCAGGGTCGGGTGCAGCACCGGGCCATCGACAAACGCCGCCGCCAGGCGTCCCGACAGCACACCTTCGATCATCGTCCCCGATGGCCCGGTGGTCAGGTCCAGCTCAACCTTGGCGTGTTTCTGGTTATACGCCGCAAGCAACGCCGGGATACGCACAGCGGCGGTGCTTTCCAGCGAGCCCAGGGCAAACGGCCCCTGGGGCTCCTCCCCCGCCACGGTGGCGCGGGCCTCTTGCACCAGATCGAGAATACGCCGCGCATAACCGAGGAAATTCCAGCCGGCAGGCGACAGGCGCAGTCGACTTTTCTCACGGATAAACAACTCGACGCCCAGGTCCTGCTCCAGTTGCTTGATGCGCGTGGTCAGGTTCGACGGCACTCGATGAATCAACTGCGCGGCCGCACTGATGCTGCCTTGCTCGGCCACAGCCTTGAAAATCTCCAACTGCACCAGGTCCAAATCATTCTCCAAACGTGAACGTATTGCTTAATATTATTCAGTTCCCGGAAAAGGTACAGCGCCGTACGCTGGGCACCTTCCCAAACACTGCGCAGGACGGTGCCATGAACGCCATTACTCACCAGACCCATGCCTTATCGATCAACCCCGCCACTGGCGAAACCGTGGCCAGCTACCCATACCAATCCGCCGCACAACTGGACGCCGCCCTCACCCGCGCCAGCAGCGCCTTTCGCAGCGGCCGCAACACCCCCGTGGCACAACGCGCTGAATTACTCCTGGCCCTGGCTAGCGCCCTGCGCGAACAAGCCGAAACGATGGCGCAAATGATCACCCTGGAAATGGGCAAGCCCATCGCCCAGGCCCGTGGCGAAATCGAAAAATGCGCCTTGCTGGCCGAGTGGTACGCCGCCCACGGCCCGGCCATGCTCGCCCCGGAACCGACGCTGGTAGACAACGGCCACGCCCAGATCGAATACCGTCCACTGGGCCCGATCCTCGCCGTGATGCCGTGGAACTTCCCGGTCTGGCAAGTGCTGCGCGGTGCCGTACCGACCATGCTCAGCGGCAACACCTACGTACTCAAACACGCGCCCAATGTGATGGGCAGTGCGTACCTGATGAAACAGGCCTTCGACAAAGCCGGTTTCGCCGAGGGCCTGTTCGAAGTGATCAACGTGACCGCCGACGGCGTATCCCAAGCCATCGCTGACCCACGCATCGCCGCCGTGACCCTCACCGGCAGCGTGCGCGCCGGCATCGCCATCGGCTCCCAGGCCGGCGCCGCGCTGAAAAAGTGTGTACTGGAACTGGGCGGCTCCGACCCGTTCATCGTGCTCAACGACGCCGACCTCGATGCCGCCGTGCAAGCCGCTGTGATCGGCCGCTTCCAGAACTCCGGCCAGGTCTGCGCCGCCGCCAAGCGCCTGATCATCGAGCAAGGCGTGGTCGAAGCCTTCACCGCCAAGTTCCTCGACGCCAGCCGCCAACTGGTGATGGGCGACCCGACCTCAAGCGTCACGTACATCGGCCCCATGGCCCGCTTCGACTTGCGCGACGAGCTGCACGGCCAGGTCCGGGCGACCCTCGACGAAGGCGCCACCCTGCTGCTCGGCGGCCACCCCATCGAAGGCGCGGGCAACTACTACGCGCCCACCGTCCTGGCCAACGTCACCGACCAGATGACCTCGTTCAAACAGGAACTGTTCGGCCCCGTGGCCTCGATCATCACCGCGCGCGACGCCGAACACGCCGTGGCCCTGGCCAACGACAGCGAATTTGGCCTCACCGCCAGCCTCTTCACCGCCGACCCGCAAAAGGCACGCCGCATCGCCAACCAACTGGAAACCGGCGGCATCTTTATCAACGCCTACAGTGTGTCCGACCCTCGGGTGGCGTTTGGCGGGGTGAAAAAGAGTGGGTTTGGCCGCGAGTTGTCGCACTTCGGCGTGCGAGAGTTCTGCAATGCGCAAACGGTATGGGTCGATCGCACGTAATCCGACGAGAGGCGAGCAAGATTCCTCGCCGTCCCCCAGCGTGATCGGGATATGATCAGGGCGTTTTTGACCTGGACCGCCCTGACCTATGCCCGTCGACCTACAAGCGCTGTATCCCAAACTGATCCACCTGATGCTGGACACGGTTTTCGTGGTCGACCGGGACAACCAGATTGCATTTGTCAGTGATGCCTGCGAGACGCTGCTCGGTTATCGACCCGAAGAGCTGACCGGAACCGTGATCACCGACTACATGCACCCTGAAGACCTGGCGGCCACCCGGGCCTCGATTATCCGGGTGATGAACGGCCAGCCCCATGTGGACTTTCGCAACCGCTACATCCGCAAGGATGGTGGGGTGGTGCATATCCTGTGGGCGGCTTTCTGGTCCGAGGACGTCGGTGCGCGGATCGGTGTGGCACGGGACATAACGGCCCTCACCCAGGCCGAGACAGAACTGCGCTTCCTCGCCCACCACGACCCGCTAACCGCCCTGACCAACCGCTCGCTGTTCAGCGATCGCCTGGACTCGGCCCTGCATCGGGCACGCCGACACAGCAGCAGCCTGGCGTTGCTGTTCCTCGACCTCAACGACTTCAAAGGTATCAACGACGGTTACGGGCATGCCGCCGGCGACCGCGTACTGTGTGAAATTGCCCGGCGCCTGGAAGGCTGCGTGCGCGAAACCGACACCGTCGCGCGCATGGGCGGTGATGAATTTACCGTGCTGCTGACAGACCTGCAGTCAGAAGACGCCGTGACCGAAAAAGTGCAACAGATCCTTGCTGTCATGGCCGCCCCCCTGGGTGCTGAATTTGGCGGGGTAACCATGCCGTCATGCAGCATCGGCGTAGCGTTGTACCCCGCCGATGGCGAAGACGCCGACACCCTGCTCAGCCATGCCGATGGTGATATGTACCGGGTGAAAAAACTGCACCGTGCGGCGGGGTGAGGTAAAAGCCCCGATCTCATCCGCCCCAGAGAACTCTACTCGTGGCCAATTCCCCCACTGATCACCGCAGCAGCACCTGGTCGGTTTTCCTGATCTTCCTGCGCCTGGGCCTGACCTCCTTCGGCGGCCCCATCGCGCACCTGGGTTATTTTTGCGACGAATTCGTCACCCGGCGCCGCTGGCTGACCGAGCGCAGCTACGCAGACCTGGTCGCCCTCTGCCAGTTCCTCCCCGGCCCGGCCAGCAGCCAGGTCGGCATCGCCCTGGGCCTGGCACGCGCTGGCTACGGCGGTGCAGTCGCGGCCTGGGTCGGTTTTACCTTGCCGTCGGCCTTGCTCCTGATCCTGTTTGCCCTGGGCCTTACCCAGCACGGCTCGGCCATCCCGGCCGGCGCGCTGCACGGTCTCAAGGTGGTGGCCGTGGCCGTGGTCGCCCAGGCGGTGTGGGGCATGGCGCGCAACCTGTGCCGCGGCGCGGGCCGCATCAGCCTGATGCTACTGGCGACCGCCGCCGCCCTGCTGCTTCCATTTACCTGGGCCCAGGTGGCCATCATTGCCAGCGCGGGCGTAGTTGGCCTGCTGCTCTTCAAACCTGCATGCGGCACCGCCCACGACCCCCTGCCAATCCCAATCCGCCGTCCCATGGGCGCGATGTGGCTGGTGGTGTTCCTGATATTACTGGTGGGCCTGCCGCTCCTCGCCCAAGCACTGCCCAACCTCGCCTTGGCCCTGATAGACGCGTTCTACCGCACCGGCTCGCTGGTATTCGGCGGCGGCCACGTAGTACTGCCGTTGCTGCAAGCCGAAGTAGTGCCGCGCCAATGGGTGAGCAACGACCTGTTCCTCGCAGGCTACGGCGCCGCCCAAGCCGTACCCGGTCCGCTGTTCAGCTTCGCCGCCTTCCTCGGCGCCGCCATCAACCCCTGGTGGGGTGGCCTGATCGCGTTGCTGGCAATCTTCGCGCCGTCGTTTTTACTGATATTCGGCGTCTTGCCCTTCTGGGAAAACCTACGCCAAAGCCCCCGCACACAAGCCGCACTGGCCGGTGTGAACGCTGCGGTGGTGGGTTTGTTACTGGCGGCGCTGTACCAGCCGGTGTGGACCAGCGCGATATTCACCGCACAAGACCTGGGCCTGGCGTTGATCGCCCTGATGGCGCTGATGCTCTGGAAACTGCCACCGTGGCTGGTGGTTGTGGGAAGCGGCGGACTGGGGTGGTTATTAAGTCTGACGCTGTGAAAAGCATAGCCGCAGCGCCTTGCTGGCCATTCACCCGCTGAGCGACACAGCCAAACGCCTCGACCGCGAAACGCCCTGCACCAGCTAGCCCTTCAACTCACCAGCCCGATGACTCGCCGCATCGTCATACGCCACATACAACGACTCGGCAATTTGGCTTTTGATGGCCTTGCTGGACTCCAGCCCCAACACAAAACCCTCAGCCTTACCGCCTGCGCGGTTCAAGTCTTCAAGGGTGCTGGCACCGGTGATCGCGTCCAGCAATTTGGCAGCGTGCGGGCCAACACCCTTGGGCAGGCTGATCTGGTCGATGCTCATTGCGACACCTCGGATGAAGTGAGGGATGGTGTGTTGCGCGATAGCGTGGTCATTGGCGATACCTTGAGGGCTTGGGGCCGATAGCGCGCTTGGCCGCTGTCGGGGTGGCATGGTAGACCGGTATGGGGATGAGGGGGCAGTTTTCGGCCAAGAGTGGCCACTCGAACACATCATCTGGATCGGTTGTTTTGCAAGACGAAGCGGTCACCGATGTTCCGCAGCCAACATTGACCTGAACTGAGAAATGATCTCTGAAGATAGCCCGGCACCTTTGAACACTGCGCAGGTGAAGCTAACAGGTGCAGGGCCCGAAGCCGTTATGATGCGGTCTGCAACCACAGCGACTGGGCTATTTCGATAAAGCGTGCGCCCTTCATAACCTACGGCATTTTGCTTTAAGAAGTCAGCGCTGTTCGAGGTATGAGGCACCGTGTCGAGAAGCCCGGACCTAGCAAGTGCCAGCGTTCCCCCACAAATACCGGCAAGTGTCGCTCCATTTGCACGGCTGGCATGAAGAAAGTCTCGAATATCCGGTGCTTCTGCACTTTCCCAGATCATTCCGCCAATGACGACGACAACGTCCGGTTTCCAGTCCAAACATTGTTGCAAACTGCTATCAACCGTTACAGTCAATCCACCCTGCGAGCAGAACTGCCCCGTAGTAGAAGCGAAAAACCTGACATCGATCCCGTAAAACGGGGACGCAGTTCCAGCAATGAACGCATATTCCCAGTCCGCAAAACCGGGGGTCAGTATCAATCCCACACGTGCCATCAGTCAGACTCCTCCATGAATGCCAATAACGTTTGGCGGCAACAAACATACATCAAGGGTTGCTTTGGGTCGATTGAAGCACCTTGCGACAGGCAGCGATCGGCCAAAAACGAATATTACCACTAGATAAAGACAAGCTACTCCAAGCACTTACATGCTAAAAACAGTTAGTTCGAGAACCTTGTCTTTTACAATACCTCCATCAACTCAAATTCTTCTGCCACAAGCTCCATAGACTCGTCAAACGAGCCCTCTCTTTGGAAAAAATCTTTATGCCCCTGCATCCAGTACCTAAGACTGAGATCCCCTTCGCCTTCCTTCCTTGCAAGATCTTGATCTACGTCGCAGTAACGAATGATACGCATCAAAATAACTCTAATGACACATACAGGTTCTCCCTTGCTGTTGAGGATGATGCTGTAACCGCCAATAGTTGGTGATTCTTCTTCATGCTTGAATGACGAGAGCGAGCTACACCCGGCTGTTTTTATTCCGTTAACAACAAGCTCAGCCAGCTCATCGGCCATTTCTGGAGTATCCCCAAATTGCCATGCAATAGCTCCGGGATACTTAACCTTTAAATCATCAACTACATTCACAACCACCCCCCTTTAAATCATATTATTGGCGCCCACTAAATCGTCATGATCAAGGCTTCTGCGAAACTCAGTTGCTAGATTTTTTCTATTCTAGTCCAGCCTCGCTTCTTCGGTCCAGATACTGCAAGCGACCTCATCGGCGTGCCAAAAAATCTTGAGCGGATGATTAGTTCGGTACCATCAATCGAGTTCGACCGCCGCCTGCAGCGGACCGACCAACGGGCTGTTCGTTATGAATGAGTGAACGCCCCCCCGGCTTCGTAAAATTTTCGAATGCTTGCCTCTGGCCGGTTGAAGCCCGCCACAAAAGGCAGAAACCGGACAGAAGCGGACGGTGGGCAGTCTACTAATGCATCAGCAATGATGCACCCATCACTGTCGCGCTCTTACGTTGTATTGTCGCGCTTACAAAATCACCTTTTATGATGGTCAATTGGTTATGTGTGGCGATGGAAAGCTATACAACATACACTCAACGATTCTGCGACAGAACCGTCGCCTAATAAATATTTAGGAGCAATTATGAAACTTATCTCGGCACTCACAATTTTGTTATTTGCACTAGTAGGATGCGTGACAACTGGGAGCCAATCGCCACAGCAAGCCGCACAATCTGCGGCAATTTTATTTGAGCAACAAAAATTCAATTTAGTTTGGGTTCCCGCAGCGAATAACGGCATCTCCGGAGCTATGGCATCCGCTCTTATCGGAAGTGCAGGTTTAGAATCTCCAATTGTTTCAAACATTCACCAAATAATTGCCCCTGCAAGCAAAGCTGATGTTCGTGTCGCCATCTCAGGAACCAATAGTTCTTTTGCAGCCAACTCAGCTATTGCAGCTTTAAGTAACACATCAAGCATGCTCCCTAAGTTGCAACTTGCATTTATTGGCTCGAAATCAGATGCTGCGGCAGTTCGCTCTGCAGTTGAAGCTAAAGGCGGTAAATTCTTACACACCACACCAAATGGCTCCTAACTAGCGGTTTCTGCCTGCCATGATAGACGTCTGTCGGCCAAAAGCAGACATTCAAACCGCTAGCCAAATACACTGTCGAGAAGATCGCACTCAAAAATTTTGGTGCTAGTGTGCAGCCAAGGAAAAGGGAGGATTCATGAGTCTTGATCTGTGCTTGGAAGCTGATAGTACGCTCACAATTTCGACGCTGAGCAAAGCACTTGCGAATGCTGGTGCTTGGGAAATAGAGGTCGCAGGAAATGGGCTATACGCTGAATTTACCTCGGGACTTAAATTGAGTACCAATGACGTACTCGATGACCCTACGATTTATGCTGAGAATACAATGGGTATCGACTTCCCTGTCGCGATGCGTTGCACCATCAGAATTAAAGGGCCCGAACCAGAGGGGGAGTCGGCTATGGAAGATTTGGATAAAATCGCTCAGTCCATATCTCAGTCGTGTTCGGCCTTCTTTCTTATTAGCTTTCAGTTTGAACAAACCTTGTACTGGCGGGATGCAACAGGGCTGCATCGTCCTTGAGGTAGGTGCCTGCGCGTCCTCTTTCAGACATCTCTGAATGGTGTTTTTTCGGACGAAAACGCCCCTGAATTGAGGAGCTGCTTTTGGCCGATCTCTACCTGTCACCAAAGTCAGCTTTGGGTCGATTACTGCCGGTCGCAAGGGGCAGCAAACAAGTATCGTCACCCATCCTGTAGAGCGGCACCTGCCAGCCACATCAGGAACGCACTCACATGCACCTGCCGCTCCCGTCCTGGCACGCACACCGCAACGTAACGTGGACCAGGCAGGCTTATTTCTGGTCTATAGGCCACTAATTCTCCATCCCTGAGGCTGTCGGCTACCAGTACATTGCTTGCCAGCACCAGCCCATGACCCGCAATCGCAGCGCTCAAAGCAAAATGCTCATCGTCGAACTCACGCATCTGCGCCGTTTCGAGCCAGGCCTGGCATTCTGCGGCCGCGCACCAGCTTTCCCAGTTGATTGAAAATGCTCCCGGGATTTTCCAGTGCAGGTTGATCAGTTCGATCTGATTTACATTCAGCGAGGCCACCAGACTTGGGGCGCCGTAAACCGAGAATTGCTCGTTCATTAGCGCCTGACAGAACAACTTCGGGTCATCGCGGCTGACCGAGCGAATAGCAAGATCGATGCTGGAATCACGCAGCAGATCGACTAGTTCGTTACGCGTATCGACCCGCACATTGACGTGTGGAAAGCTCCGATAGAAACCACCCAGCCGTGGAATCAGCCAGGCTGCCGCCAAGCCCGGCGTAGTGGAAATGGTCAGGGTTTGGGGAACAGTGTCCGGATAGAAAGCCTCCAGGCTGCGGCGAATGTCTAATAAGGCGCGATGAGTCTGGCGATAGAGCAACTCGCCCTCTTCGGTCAATGCCACACCTTGTCCAGATCGCTTGAACAGCATCGCTCCGAGGCGGGCTTCCAACGCCTTGACCTGGTGGGAAATGGCCGCGGGGGTGACAGATAGCTCCTCAGCTGCCGCTTTAAAACTACCCAGTCGCGCAGCCGACTCGAAGGTGCGCAGCGCGTTAAGCGCAAGAGTGGAAAACACGCTTCGTTCCCTAGATGAATTGAATTGATGAGCATTCAATTTATCTCATTTTTCTTGGTGTGTACGCAGCGATACCGTCGCAGGTATTCGATCTACCCACCCTTGGGAAAACACCATGCAAGGACCTTCGCGAAAAATTCTTCAAGCCATCCTCTATGAATCAATCGCTGTTGCGGTGCTATCGCCCAGCATCTCGTTGATATACGACGAAGGCCTGGCCCATGCGGGTGCGCTGTCGTTGATGTTATCTGTATGCGCGCTGCTGTGGAACGTGCTGTTTAACTACGCTTTTGAATGCTGGGAAGCGCATCAGCCACAGCGTGCTCGCACGTTGGGCAGGCGTTTACTCCACTCACTGGGTTTTGAGGGCGGGCTAGTTCTACTGTTGGTACCACTGGTGGCATGGTGGCTGGAGATTTCTTGGTGGGCTGCACTGGTCACCGATCTGGGGCTGTTCGTTTTCTTCTTCTTTTACGCGCTGGCGTTTCAGTGGGTCTTCGATAAAGTGTTTGATGTACCAAAGTCCGCGCAGGGGGAAGTTTCGGTTAACCCATAATCCGCGCGCAATCCCGATTAGCCAACCTGTGACAGCACTAGGATTTGTGCATGAAAAATGCCAGCAAAGCGATTGAAAGCTACATCTTCGGCAAGGACGGAAATCGGCCTGACCTGTTGCAACATGCTTTCAGCCCAGACGCAACGCTTAACGTGCTAGTGCAGACAAACACCATCCTGTTTCCTCCCAACGTCCAAGGGCGCGAAGATATTGCTGAAGTACTCGTACGCAGCTTTAGCCTGCAATATGAGAACGTTTACACATTCTGCTTCGGTGCCCCTCCAGAGCCCGAGGCAAATGTTCATAAGTGCAAATGGCTGGTTGGTATGTCAACAAAAGCGACTGGAGAGTTACGTGTAGGCTGCGGGGAATATCATTGGGTCTTTTCACCGCAAAGCGGCCTGGCCATTCAACTGTCCATTACTATCGAGCACATGCTGGAGTGCCCTTCCCAACATATGCGCAAGATAATGGATTGGCTTCAAGGTCGCAGCTATCCATGGTGTGAATCTACCGACATGCTTGATTCGGCACCGCCGCTCACTTGCCTCCAGCCGGTTCTTGTCTACGTTGCTGCATGACCCCTATCGATGTAAACGGATGCGTTTGGCCGATTGCGGACCTCAGGACTAGATACGTATGTGAAAACCTCTGCTCAGGCCTGGCTGATATCCAGCAATCGAGGCATGGCAATCGCCAGGTAATCCTGCGTATCGAGCACCATCGACGCATCCAGTCGCCCCGCGTTGAAGGCTATTTCAGCGTAGCCCGTGGTCAAGGCCGGATCGACGATCAATTGAATCCGCTCATCGAAAACAAAAGGAGGGATGGCACCGATCCGGCACCCGGTCAGTTCCATGGCGGTTTCGGCCTTCACCAGCTCGGCTTTTTTCCCGCCCAGGGCTGCTCCGACTTTCTTCATGTCCAGCTTCTGGTCGCCCGGCAATATCACCAGTGCATAGGGTCCGGCCTGCCCCTTGAGGGAGCAAAGCATGGCCTTCGCGCCTTGGCCGGGCTCGGTGCCACGGATTTCGGCGACGCGTGCCGACTGGCCCTCGGCATCGTGCATCAACACCCGGTAGGAGGCTGAGCGGGCATCGAGTAGTGCAACGAGGCGATCGAACATGGGATGCATGTAGTTTTCCTCTGGTTTACAGGAGCAGGTCGTAGGACAGTTTGCTGATCAGAATCACCAGTAACACCAGGAATAGAGCCCGGACAAAAGGCACGCCTTTGTGAACCGCCAGCCAGGTGCCAGTGAGCGCGCCCAGGATGTTGAATGCCGCCATGGGGATTGCGATCAGGTAGAGCACGTTACCCGTCGGAATGAAGAACATCAGTGCCGCGACGTTGGTCGCGATGTTCACGAGCTTGGCCGATGCCGAGGCATGAAGAAAGTCGAAGGCGAAGCAGCGGATAAACAGGAAGATCAGGAAGCTGCCAGTGCCGGGACCGAACAGACCATCGTAGAAACCGATGGCGCCGCCGATGACGATCGCCAGCAGTTTTTCCTTGGTACCGATGCGCATGGGTTTGTGCAGGGCGCCGAAATCCTTTTTCCAGAAGGTGTAGATCGCCATCAGTACAATCAACACCAGCACCGCCGGCCGGATCATCGACTGGGGTACAAACGACACCGTGGCGGCTCCGAAGAAGGCCATGACAAAAGCCGCGCAGGCGGCGGGGATCACAAGACCCCAGTCGATCACCACCTTGCGCACGAAGGACCGGGCCGCGAATGCAGTGCCGCAGGCGGCCGCGACCTTATTGGTACCCAGCAGCGCCGCCGGTTGAGCGCTGGGTAGCACGTTGAATAGCGCGGGAATCTGGATCAGTCCGCCGCCGCCCACCGCCGCATCGATCAGGCCGGCGGCGAAGGCGAACACGCAAAGGATGACAATATCGACCATGAAATCAGGCTCTGACTATGTAGGGTTGATGAGGGTCCAGCGGCACCACGCGTGCCGGATCATTGACCCCGAAGACACGCAACATCCAGCGATCACGGCCGTCGTAGCGGGGTGTAAAACCATCCCGGGCATGCAGGGTTTGCTGGTTCTTGAAGATCAGCATGTCCCCTGGCTGCAGCAGTATGTGGTGCACGACATCGGGATGATTGGCGACGGCGGCGAACAGTTGGAGGGCAAACTGCGCATTGGCCGAGGTCGCTTCGACACTCGCTTTGTTGTAGCGGCAATACAGGCCATCGGTTGCGCTTCTGTACAGCAAGGGGACGTTTTCCAGCACATTCCCCTGTTTGCCGAAGGAGGCCGGTCGGCGAACGGTGAAGTTCGGTCGTGACAATTCTTCTTCGACGTAGGCCGGCAGAATGGCCAGCACCTCGTCAATGGCGACGATGCGCGTCGGCACGTCGAGCTCGCAGCGCAGGCCGGTCAGGGACAGGTACTCCGGACAGGCCGACAACTGCGAGACGGGTTCGCAGGTCAAAGGCAGGTGAGGATTGTCGACATGCATGTCCAGATCCGCGCGCGAGCCATAGGAGCTCTTTTCGGTCTCTCGCTTGTGCTTGGGCGATACGTGACGGAACACTGTGTCGCTGCTTTCACCCTCGTACGCCAGCGGACGGGTTTGCAGAGTTTGCAGCACGGACAAAATAGCCCCGGCCAGAATCGACAAGTTCTCGATACCCGGCTCCAGGTCATAGGGCGTGGCGGGCAGTTGCGGGTCCAGCGGCAGCCCCCTGACGATCATCGCCACTTCAGGGGCCTGTGGAAAATTGCGTAGCTGCTGGATTTTCTCGGTGCACAGGGCACTTTCCAGCAACAGTCCCAGGGCCGGCATGTGGCGGATACCCGAGGCGCTATCGGTCACGTCCAGCGATGCCAGACCGGCCTGAAGTGTGCGTTGTTCTTCGAGCGACAGATGAATTTGCGGTATCTCCCGTCGGGTCGAAGTCACTGATTTTTTTTCCAGCCATTCATGAACTACTTCATCAACACCCGTTGCGGCTTTCCCGATTACTTCATCCAGTTTCGACACGTCCTTGCGCTCCTGTTTGCCCCATCCTTGTGGGTTGAACGGGAAGGTTAACGGAAGGGCCGTTTTTGTGTTGCAATGCCGCGTTGTGAAAAATGCAATGAGGTGGAGAATGGCATTGAATATGTTGGGGGAACTTGAAGCCTTCGCGACCGTGGCTCGCAAGCGCAGCTTCGTCGCCGCGGCACGGACGCTGGGGCGCTCCCCCAGCGCACTGACCCGTGCCGTTCAAGCCCTGGAGGAAAGTGTGGGGCTCAAGTTATTCAATCGCTCCTCCAATGCCGTGAGCTTGACCGAAGCGGGTGAATGCTTATTGCCCCACGCATACAAAATGCTCGAACTGCAACGTGAGGTGGATGAAGACCTGGCCGGTCTCAGCGGCCTGGCCTCCGGCTGGATCCGTTTTTCCGCCCCCGAGTTTCTCGGACACGGGGTATTGCCCCGGTTGATCGCGCAATACTGCGAGCGTTATCCAGACGTTAACATCGATGTGATTTTCACCGATGAGATCATCGACCCGGCCAAGAGCAAGCTGGACTTCTCGATTCGCGGCGCGTTTCCACAATCCAGCGACTTGATCGGCTTTGCGCTCTGGAGTTACTCACGTTATCTGTATGCCAGCCCCGGCTACCTGGAGCGCAACGGCATGCCCGACTCCATCGAGGCACTGGAGGCGCATTCGCTGATCCTGCATACGGCGCCGCGGATTCTCAAGGAGTGGAATTTTCGCAGTGAGGAGCAGGCCATCAGCTTTCGGGTTCATCCAAAATTCCGTTTCAGCTCCGGTCTGGCGGTATTCCAGGCAGCCCTGGCGGGCGTCGGGATCGCCCGCTTGGCGGATTGGATGGCGGAGCCCGAAGTGGAAGCGGGCCGCCTGTTCCGGGTTTGTCCTGAGTACAAGCTCACCTCCAGCAGCGGTGAGAGCCCACAGATGCACGCGGTGTACCCGGCCGGAAATTTGCCGCTGCGAGTGAAGGCATTGATGGAGATGATCCGTGGCTTAGGTGAAAGCCTGGAATGTAAACGCGGCTCAGCACTAATATGAGGTTACGGGTCGTTCAGCCCTGTCCGCTCACTTTGCAATTGATCAGACGCTAATACGCGCAAACCCACCCTCGGCTACCGCAGGCGAGCATCGGCAAGATGCTACGCCGAGGATAAAGCCGACATTCAGTCTTATGCCTCAAGCCTTCATAATGATTGCTCCAGCCAAAGCGAAAAGTTGATGCCCTTATGTTTGATCAATATTTGAAACGATGGGAGCTGACCATCGACGGTGATGCTTTCACCTCGCTGAATGGCAATCTACTTCCTGTTCGCTACCACGGCACGCCAGCCATGCTCAAAATCTCGCAAGAGCCAGAAGAGCAAGCGGGCAATCGGCTCATGGCTTGGTGGGACGGTCAGGGAGCAGCGCCCGTGTTGGCGCAGGATGGCGAAGCCTTGCTTATGGAACGCGCGAGCGGCGCGCGCTCACTCATGCACATGGTGAACGGCGGCCAGGATGATGAGGCTACTCGCATTCTCTGTGCTGTGGCCGGCCGCCTTCACACGCCACGTACAAAACCGGCTCCTGCTTTAGTTCCACTGCTGCAACGGTTTGAAGCCCTGTGGAGCGCAGCGGCAACCCACCGCGGAATCTTTGAACAATCTGCAAAAACCGCTCGCGAACTCCTGGATGCCCCGCGCGACGTCGGGGTACTGCATGGTGACATCCACCACGCCAATGTATTGGACTTCGGCCCTAAGGGCTGGCTCGCTATCGACCCTAAGGGACTGTACGGTGAGCGCGGTTTTGATTTCGCGAATATTTTCTGCAATCCCGATAGCCAAAGCGCTTTGGCGCCAGGTTGCTTTGCGCGTCGGATCGAAATCGTGAGACAGGCCGGCGACATTGATCACCGCAGGTTATTGCAATGGGTGCTCGCGTGGACCGGCTTGTCGGCTGCCTGGATGCTCGAAGACGACCTTGACCCGACTACCCCGCTTGAGGTGGCGAAGCTTGCAACGTTGGCGCTGGGTTTGTGAGTTTTACGGTAGGGGCCTGTCAGAGTAGTTTTCTGTCCGTTTTGGGTGAGTGCAGTTGTTTGATGACGGCTGCCTCTGGCCAGAAGCGGGCATTCAGGTTATGGGAAATAAATCTGTCCCGTTATTACGTTATTAGTCGCATTAGCTGCCTTTGACGACCGGCAGCTATCGACCCATAGCTGCCTCTCGCGAAAGGCAGCAATCGGCCAGAAGCAGACGCTCGAGCAGGCCTACAGTTCCGGCGAAGCATTTTAAACGTGCTCAGCTGAAGGTTCGACGTAGAACGCCCTCGATTCTTTGCGATGATGGGTTATACGGCCACGTTTCCTGGCCTTGGTGCCCATCCTGGTGAGTTCAAGTGTTTGTTCAATGCCGCGTCAACCATGCCGATGCCGGGCACTTCGGACGTGCTATGCAGCGATGAGATCATTGGACTTCAACCAATCGCGGCTGAGTTTGCCGAACGCTATAATCGAGTGCTTGCTGAGGCTATAGAGTTGAATTGCCCTTAGGCGCCTATTGCGAAAGGCTGCTGCCGATCCATAGTTCAGATGATACGAATTGGAGAAGGTATGGATGTAATTTCTGCACACCAATTTTATAAAGTGTAGAAGTCTCGACTTAATCTGACACCCCTCTTGAAAAAGAGCGGGGCTACCG
>NZ_JAHIDY010000038.1:0-61102 GCF_018732265.1 Pseudomonas sp. TAE6080 | reverse complement strand
GTATCAAATGTACTGACTGATACACCGCATTCGCGAGCAAGCCCGCTCCCACATTAGAATGTGCGGTGTCAGTTACAGGCGCAAGCCGCCATCCAATTCCAGGATGCGCCCGGTGTAATAGTCGTTCTCGAAGATATACGCCGCTGAATGGGCGATCTCTTCCGGCCGGCCCATGCGCTTGAGTGGGATCCCCGCTGTCATCTTCTCCAACGCCTCGGGTTTCATGCCCAAGGTCATCTCGGTTTCGATAAAACCCGGCGCAATCCCCGCCACACGGATGCCATAGCGCGCCAGTTCCCTGGCCCAGGTCACCGTGGCTGCGGCCACACCGGCCTTGGCCGCCGAATAGTTGGTCTGGCCCACATTACCCGCCCGGGAAATCGACGAGATGTTGATAATGGCGCCCTGGTTCTTCAATTCCACCATCTTCGCCGCGACTTCGCGGGTGCACAGGAAGACACCGGTCAGGTTGACGTCGATCACCGCCTGCCACTGGGCGAGGCTCATCTTGGTCATCTCGCCATCCTTGACCTTGAGCAGCAAACCGTCGCGCAGGATCCCGGCGTTGTTGATCAAACCGTGGATCGCACCAAAATCATCGGCGATCTGTGCCACGGTATGAGTGACCTGTTCTTCATCTGCCACGTTGCATAGATAGCTGCGTGCCGTGACCCCATGGGACTGGCATGCAGCCACTGCTGCGTCGAGCTTTTCCTGATTGAGGTCCACCAGCGCCAGGTGGGCACCTTTGCTTGCAAAATACTCGGCCATGGAGCGGCCCAAACCCTGGCAACCGCCGGTGATAATGATTACTTTGTCGTTGAGATGCATTCGCATGTCCTGTGAGCAGATTTAAGCGGTTGTCCAAGTCCGTTTTGTGACGGATCTTATCGAAGGAGTCATAAGTTGAGCGTCCACGTTGCCAAGAATGCCCGAGAACTACTGCTCAAGGAATACCGTGGGGCGCTCGCCACGCACTCCAAGGCCATGCCCGGTTTTCCCTTTGGTTCGGTAGTGCCTTACTGCCTGGACGCAGAGGGCCGGCCGCTGATCCTGATCAGCCGTATCGCCCAGCACACCCATAACCTGCAAAAAGATCCCAAGTGCTCGTTGCTGGTGGGTGAGCGCGAGGCTGATGACGTGCAGGCCGTGGGGCGCCTGACTTACCTGGCCGAGGCGGAAAAGCTCGACGACGAGGCGGCCATTGCTGCCGCCGCCGAGCGCTACTATCGGTATTTCCCGGATTCGGCGAACTACCACAAGGCCCATGACTTCGATTTCTGGGTGCTCAAGCCGGTGCGTCATCGCTACATCGGTGGTTTCGGCGCGATCCACTGGGTCGATCAACTGACCCTGGCCAACCCGTTCGCCGGCAAGGCCGAGTTGAGCATGATCGAGCACATGAACAGCGATCACACCAAGGCGATTGCCCACTATGTCGAATTGGCCGGCCTGCCGACATTCGAGGCGGCGCAACTGGCCGGTATCGACAGCGAAGGCATGCACCTGCGTATTGGCCAGGGCCTTCACTGGCTGCCTTTTGCGGCGACTTGCAACACGCCGACACAAGTGCGCGAGGCCTTGGTTTTCCTGGCTCACGCCGAGACTTGGCCGAAAAAAGCCACGACCGAAGCTTGAATTCACGAAAGGGCGACGTCATCTAAGGTCTGGTAGCAAGACATTCTTGCGTTGAGGAACCATTTGATGCGCCCTTTTTTATTGCTCTTTCTGCTGTTCCCGGTGTTGGAGCTGTTCGTATTCGTCAAGGTCAGCGGGGCTATCGGGTTTTTCCCGGCGCTGCTGCTGATCATTCTCGGCTCGATGCTCGGCGTGTTCGTGCTGCGTATCGCCGGTCTGGCCACTGCACTGCGTGCCCGTGAAAGCTTGAATCGTGGCGAACTGCCGGCCCAGACCATGCTTGAAGGCCTGATGATGGCCTTGGCCGGCGGCCTGCTGATCGTGCCTGGTTTTGTCAGTGACGTGCTGGGCCTGATCCTGTTGTTGCCATTCACCCGTCGACTGCTGGCAGGCAAGATGCGCCAGCGAGCCGAAGAAGCGGCAATCCGCCAGCGCGCCTTTGCCGATGACCTGCAACCCCGAGGCGGCCCGGCACCTCGCCAGCCGCTGGGGCGTGAAGGTGATGTGATCGAAGGCGAGTTCGAGCACCGCGACTCCAAGTGACGCTTACCCTGGCACGGCATCTTCGGGTGTCGTGGCGTTTTCAAGGGCTCGCCAGACACAAAAATTTTCACCTGCGGCCCTTGTAATAAGCATATACGCCCTTATGTAACGGTCACCGCAAGGTTTCTGGTGGCGACACCAGACAGACTTCCGCGTTTCGCTTGGCGAACCGCGACCGGCCCCGCCGGAATACAACCAGCCGGTACTGATACCGGCCGATGAAACTTACAATTAGGAGAGATCGACAATGAGCAAGCTTCGTCCTCTGCACGACCGCGTCGTTATCCGTCGCAGCGAAGAAGAAAAGAAAACCGCTGGCGGTATCGTTCTGCCAGGTTCGGCTGCTGAAAAAGCCAACCACGGTGTGATCGTCGCTGCAGGCCCAGGCAAGACTCTGGAAAACGGTGAAGTGCGTGCGCTGGCCGTCAAAGTCGGTGACAAGGTTGTATTCGGTCCTTACTCCGGCAGCAACACTGTGAAAGTTGACGGCGAAGACCTGCTGGTCATGGCTGAGAACGAGATTCTCGCTGTACTGGAAGGCTGATTTCCCGCTCATTTTCCCGTTACTACAAAGTATTTAAGGAATATCGATCATGGCTGCTAAAGAAGTTAAATTCGGCGATTCCGCCCGTAAGAAAATGCTCACCGGTGTCAACATCCTGGCTGACGCAGTAAAAGCGACCCTGGGCCCGAAAGGCCGTAACGTGATCATCGAGAAGAGCTTCGGCGCTCCGACCATCACCAAGGACGGCGTTTCTGTAGCAAAAGAAATCGAACTCGAAGACCGTTTCGAAAACATGGGCGCGCAGCTGGTCAAAGACGTTGCCTCCCGTGCCAACGATGACGCAGGCGACGGTACTACCACCGCCACCGTACTGGCTCAGTCGATCGTCAACGAAGGCCTGAAAGCCGTCGCTGCCGGCATGAACCCGATGGACCTCAAGCGCGGCATCGACAAGGCGACCATCGCCGTTGTTGCCGAGCTGAAAAACCTGTCCAAGCCATGTGCTGACACCAAGGCCATCGCTCAGGTCGGTACCATCTCCGCCAACTCCGACAGCTCCATCGGCGACATCATTGCCGAAGCCATGGAAAAAGTCGGCAAAGAAGGCGTGATCACCGTTGAAGAAGGCACTGGCCTGGAAAACGAACTGTCGGTTGTAGAAGGCATGCAGTTCGACCGTGGCTACCTGTCCCCGTACTTCGTCAACAAGCCAGAAACCATGGTTGCCGAGCTGGAAAGCCCGCTGATCCTGCTGGTCGACAAAAAGATCTCGAACATCCGTGAAATGCTGCCAGTGCTGGAAGCCGTTGCCAAAGCCGGTCGCCCACTGCTGATCGTTTCCGAAGACGTTGAAGGCGAAGCCCTGGCGACTCTGGTTGTGAACAACATGCGCGGTATCGTTAAGGTTGCAGCCGTCAAGGCTCCAGGCTTCGGCGATCGTCGCAAGGCCATGCTGCAGGACATCGCCGTATTGACCGGCGGTACCGTTATCTCTGAAGAGATCGGCCTGAGCCTGGAAAGTGCCACCCTGGAAAACCTGGGTAGCGCCAAGCGCGTGACCATCTCCAAGGAAAACACCATCATCGTTGACGGTGCTGGCGTTGAAGGCGACATCCAATCGCGTATCAACCAGATCCGCGCCCAGGTTGCCGAAACTTCCTCGGACTACGACCGTGAAAAACTGCAAGAGCGCCTGGCCAAGCTGTCTGGCGGCGTAGCAGTGATCAAGGTTGGCGCTGGTTCCGAAGTTGAAATGAAAGAGAAGAAAGCCCGCGTTGAAGACGCCCTGCACGCAACCCGCGCAGCCGTCGAAGAAGGCGTGGTACCTGGCGGTGGCGTTGCGCTGATCCGTGCTCTGGAAGCCTTGGTTAACCTCAAAGGCGACAATGCTGACCAGAACGTCGGTATTGCTGTACTGCGTCGCGCCGTTGAGTCCCCACTGCGCCAGATCGCTTCCAACAGCGGCGACGAGCCAAGTGTTGTGGTCAACGAAGTGAAGAACGGTAAAGGTAACTACGGTTACAACGCTGCAACCAGCGAATACGGCGACATGGTTGAAATGGGTATCCTGGACCCAACCAAGGTGACCCGTTCGGCGTTGCAGGCAGCCGCTTCGATTGCTGGTCTGCTGCTGACCACCGAAGTTGCGATTGCTGACAAGCCGAAGGCTGAAGGCGCTGGCGGCGGTATGCCAGACATGGGCGGCATGGGTGGCATGGGCGGCATGATGTAAGCCAGCCTTACCCCTGTACTGAAAAAGCCCCGCCAGCGTCATGCTGGCGGGGCTTTTTTATGTGCCTTGTGTAGGAGCGAGCTTGCTCGCGAAAAACCTGAGGGCGATGCGTTTGTTCATGGTGAACGCATTAACGTTAACGTTTTTCGCGAGCAAGCTCGCTCCTACAGGGCTGCTGCGTTCTTGTGTAACTTCCAGATCAGCAAGTGTTGTTTGAAGTCATAACTGGCCGCCTGGTAGTAAGTGATCGCGCGCTGGATCAACGGGTCATTGCTGTCGACCCGGGACTCCTGGCTTTCACCCAGGGCCTGGTCATGGCGGCGCAGGCCTTGGCGAGGGCTGAGGATTGCCAGGTTGGTACCGTCAAACAAGCCCAGGTGCTGATAGTTGCCGATCACCACGCGAGGTGGCAGCGGGTTGCGCTGCAGCAGATTGCGCCCGAAAAACGTCGATTCATAGCTCAGGTTCAACAGGCCCAGGAGTGTCGGTGCCAGGTCGATCTGGCTGGCCAGTTGTGCACTTTCACGGGCCTCAATCAACTTCGGCGCATAGATGAACAACGGAATCTGGTAGTTGCTGATGGGCAGGTCTTCCTTGCCCGCGCTGCCGGCGGTGTGGTCGGCGACGAATACAAAGATCGTGTTATCGAACCACGGTTTCTGGCGTGCAGCTTCCAGGAACTGGCCGATGGCATGGTCGGTGTACTTCACTGCGCCATCGCGACCGTTGCCGGACTTGATATCGATCCGACCGTCAGGATAGGTATAAGGCCGATGGTTGGAAGTGGTCATCAGCTGCAGCAGGAACGGCTGCTGCTTGGCGTAGTCGGCGTCGGCCAGCTTCAGGGTTTGCCTGTAGAGATCTTCATCGGCCATGCCCCAGGCATTTTTGAAGCTGATGTCTGCTTCCGCGACGCTGCTCTGGTCCACCACTCGGTAACCATTGCCACTGAAAAACGCATTCATATTGTCGAAATAGCCACGGCCACCGTAGACAAACACGCTGTCATAGCCGATGGCACTGAGCTGTTGGCCCAGGCTGGCAAAGCCGCTCTCCCGGCCAATGCGCTTGACGATAGAGCGGCCCGGTGTGGGTGGAATAGCCAGGGTGATGGCCTCCAGGCCCCGGTCGGTTCGGGTGCCGGTGGCGTAGAAGTTATTGAAGTACAGGCTCTGTTTGCGCAAGGCATCGAGGTTGGGCGTCAGGTTGCGCTCATCGCCATTGCTGCCCATGTATTTGGCGCTGAAGCTTTCGATGGTCACCAGCACGATATTGGGTTTGCGCAGGGTGCCGGGGTTGTCGATGGCGCGGCGGATATCCAGTGGGTCGCTGCCGATAAAGCGCGCATTCGGTTCGCTGAGTTCGGCGCGTAACTGCCTGGCCACGACGTCGGCCGGCAGGCTTTTGTAAAACTGGCTGTAGTCCAGTTCATTGTTGCGGAACGCCGCGAAGAATTGGTATGGGCCGTTGCTGGCCAGTTCGTTGTTATAGGCGTTGCCGCCTTGGGTTCGTGGGCTGTCCTGGCTGATCAATTGCAGGCTCAGGCCGGCAACCACCAGCAATCCCAGGGCATTGAGCAGGCGCCCACGCATGGCCGGCAGAGGCGAGTCGAGTGCTGCGTTGAACAGTTTGCGCAAGGCCAGGCTCAAGACAATCGCCAGGATTGCCAACAGGCCCAGCAGTTTACCGATCGGGTAGGACTCCAGCAGGTTGTTCAACACTTCATCGGAATACACCAGGTAATCCACGGCAATAAAGTTGAAGCGCACCCCGAACTCATCCCAGAACAGCCACTCGGCCACGGATGTGAACAGCATGGCGAACAGGCTGACGGTCAGTACGCCTTGCAGGAACCAGCGATGGCCGCGTCGCCGCCATAAAACCGGTGGGCATAGCAGCAGGTACAGGCCCAGGGGCAGTGCGGCATAGGCCAGGAAACCCAGGTCGTAAAGCAGGCCCACGCCGAACACGGGCAGCAGGTTGCCGCTGACCTCATCCAGGTGGGTGATGAGCAGTAGGCTGCGGGTCAGCAGAAAAATGACCAGCCAGGTGCTGGTCAGCAGTAGCAAAAAGCGCATTGGCGCCGTCTTGGGCAGGCCCATGTCTGTATTCCTGAGAGCGATGGGCGGCGATATTCGCCCCGGCACTGTGGTCAGCTTGTGAACCTATAGTGAAAAACTCGTTAAGCAGGTTAATCGGTTGAAAACAGTAATCGGTTGCCCGTTCAGGTCTAGCGATAAGCCATACTTGGCCGTAAGCTGCGCGAGCCAACACGGCCGTTACCGCGTACGGAGACACTGCCCATGCGAATTTTATTGGTTGAAGACAACCGCGATATTCTGGCCAACCTGGCGGATTACCTGGGGCTCAAGGGTTATACCGTGGACTGTGCGCAGGACGGTTTGTCGGGCCTGCACCTGGCCGCTACCGAGCATTACGACCTGATCGTGCTCGATATCATGCTGCCCGGCATTGATGGCTACACCCTGTGCAAACGCCTGCGTGAAGACGCGCGCCGCGATACGCCGGTGATCATGCTCACGGCCCGCGATCAATTGGACGACCGCCTGCAAGGCTTCAAGTCGGGGGCCGACGACTACCTGCTCAAGCCGTTTGCCCTGTCGGAACTGGCCGCACGCATCGAAGCCGTGCTGCGCCGCGCCCAGGGTGGTGGTCGGCGAGAGCTGCAAGTTGGCGATCTGTCCTACGACCTCGATACCCTGGAAGTGGCCCGTGAAGGGCGCCTGCTCAAGCTCAACCCGGTCGGCCTGAAGTTGCTCGCGGTGTTGATGCAGAAAAGCCCTCACGTGCTGCGCCGCGAAGTGCTGGAAGAGGCCCTGTGGGGCGATGATTGCCCGGACAGCGACAGCTTGCGCAGTCACGTCCACCAGCTGCGCCAGGTGATCGACAAGCCATTCGCCAAGCCGCTGCTGCAAACCGTGCATGGCGTGGGTTATCGCTTGGCCGAGGGCCGTGATGGAGTTTAAGCAAAGCCTTGCCCAGCGGATCATCATCGCCTTTGCGCTGATGAGCGCGCTGGTGGCGGGGGCCTTCGCCATGGGCATCGTTGCCACGGTGCACCTGGTGGAAGAAAAACTGATTTCGGCAGGCCTGGGCGGAGACCTGCAACGCCTGCTGTTGATGGACAGTGTTGAAGACTGGCGTCACCGCCCCGAGCCGGACCAGCTGTTTTACTTCAGCGGCGGGCCTGGCGATTTTGAATTGCCCAAGGACTTGCGGCATCTGGACGCCGGCTTTCACGAGGTGTTTCGCGAAGAGCTTTCCTACCATGCCATGGTCGAGATCGTTGACGGTCGTCGTTATGTCCTGCTGCAAGACCAGAGCGATTTCGAAGAGCGCGAGCGCGTGCTGTTTGCGGTGGTGCTGGTGGGGTTTGTCCTCAGCCTGGCACTGGCGGTATTCCTGGGCTGGGTCCTGGCCCGCAAGGTGATGGCCCCCGTGGTGCGCCTGGCGCGCCAGGTGCGTCATCGTGACCAATTGTTGGGCCTGGCCCCGCCGTTGGCCCCGGATTATGCGGCTGACGAAGTCGGCGAACTGGCGGTGGCCTTCGACGCGACCCTGGGCCGTCTGCGCCAGGCCCTGACCCGTGAGCGTTTGTTCACCAGCGACGTCAGCCATGAGCTGCGTACGCCCTTGATGGTGTTGGCCAGCTCCTGCGAACTGCTGTTGGAAAACCCGGCTATTGATTCACGGGGGCGCAAACAGGTCGAGCGGATTGCCCGGGCCTGCGAGGAAATGCGCGAGCTGGTGCAGACCTTCCTGATGCTGGCCCGTGCCCAGCATGACGACACCACGATGTCGCCCCAGATCAGCCTGTCCGAGGTCGCGGAGGGTTTGCTGGGGATCTGGCGCGAGCCGATCGAGCGCAAGGGCATCGAGTTGTTCTACCAGCCGGGTAACCCACTCGATACCCGCTACAACGCCACCTTCTTGCATGCGGTCATGGGCAACCTGCTGCGCAATGCCCTGCATTACACCGAACATGGGTTTATCCGCCTGACCCTGGAGCCGACGGGCTTTGTGGTGGAAGACAGCGGTGTGGGGATCCCCGAAGACAAGCGTGAAGCCATGTTCGAGCCGTTTGTGCGCGGCAACGAAAAGCGCGGTGACGGCCTGGGCCTGGGGTTGTCGCTGGTCCAGCGCATCTGCGAGAGCCAGGGCTGGGTGGTCAGCCTCAGCACCATGGAGCCTAGTGGCTGTCGCTTCCATGTTGAATTGAACCTCGCCAAACCCTGATGCCTTTCCTGCCCCTGTTCTTGGGGCAGACTCCCTCCTGTTCGGCGAAGATGGCTTCATGCCATGCTTTTTCCCTGTAAAACTTTGTAATTCTTTACGGTTGGACGGGACGTTTTTTTCACAAAGGGTTGACCTGCGGATGACGTGCGACTGTTTAAGGTTGTAGGCATCAGTCCAGGAGACCCGTTGATGGCTACCCCGATCAAGCTTGAATTTTCCGCAAAGTACGACGACCAGCACGCTCAGGAATACTTGCTTAAACATCAGGACACCCTGGCACGCCGGCTATCCCACAAACGTGACGAGCAATTGGCCCGTGGTGCGCTGGCGATGGCCGGCGAGCCGGGCCTGGTATTGGACTTGCCGTGCGGTGCCGGGCGTTTCTGGCCGCTGCTGGCCGAAAAACCCAACCGGATCATTATCGGTGCGGACAATTCCGAGTCCATGCTGAACATCGCCATGGGCGCGCAACCGGCTGAAGTGGTCAAGCAGGTACGGCCCTTGCAGACATCAGCCTTTGATATCGATTTGCCAGATAACGCAGTGGACAGCATTTTTTGCATGCGCCTTTTGCATCACATCGGCGACCCTGCGCACCGCATGGCGATATTGAAGGAATTTCAAAGAGTTACCCGCGATAGCGTGATCATTTCGTTGTGGGTGGATGGCAATTTCAAGGCCTGGAAACGCAAGCGCCTGGAAGTGCAGCGCCGCAACAAAAGTGAGCAGGAGAGTTACCGAAATCGATTTGTGTTACCGGCTGCTACTGTTGAAGCTGAGTTTGAGCAAGCAGGTTTCCGCGTCCAGGAGTATTTGGACTTCATACCGCTGTACGCCATGTGGCGAGTGTATGTATTGCGCAAGAGGTAGCAGGATGGCCGTTGAGTACGTAGCAGGCAGTCACGTAGCACCTGAAGAACGGTTTGATTATTTTTGGCGGCAGCAGGGCGAGTGGGTCGAGGAACCCAATCGACGTCGGGGTGGCGAAAGCGGTGTACAGCGGGTGATCGGTACCAATGGGCGTTTGCTCTACAGCAAACGCCAGACCGGCCATACCTACCGCAGTTGGTTGCATCCCTTTGGGCGGCCGACGGTGCTACGTGAGCGTGATGCGCTCAAGGGCCTGCGCTTGCTGGATGTAGGCGTCCCGGAACTGGTGTTCTGTGGGGCTCGCCGTAATCCCGAACATCAATGGACTGCCTTGCTGGTGACGGCGTCCCTGGATGGCTTCAATGAAATCGATAACTGGTATGCCGCAGGTGGCCGCGAACAATACGGTGAACGGGTACACGAGCGCCTGCTCCAGGAGTTGGCGCAAACCCTGGCTCGCATGCACAAGGGCCGCTGGCAGCATGGTTGCCTGTACAGCAAGCATATCTTTGTGCGGGTCTGCGGGGAGGGCGAGGAGGCGACGGTCGACGTGGCGCTGCTGGATCTAGAGAAATGCCGCCAACGCCTGACCGCCCGGCGCGCCGCTGCCCATGACATGCAGCAATTACGTCGCCATTCGTCGTGGAATGCCGCCGACTGGCAAAAACTCAGCTACTTTTACGAAACGGCGTTTGGCAGCGCTATCAAGGGTTTAACCTAATGAAGCTAGAAATAGCACGAGGTTTGTTTCTGTTGGGGGCCTTGGGCATCGCTTCCCTGGCCCTGGCTGCCTGGGAGCAGCCTCGTACAGAAGTCCTCAGCGCGGAGCACAGTGGCGGGCAATGCCCGTTGCCGCGGATCGCCAAGGCCGCGGGGGTAACTCAGCCTGATCATCAGCTGTTGCTGTTTATGTTTGGGTTGTCCCAAGGGATGAGGCCTGCGAGTTGAAGAGATTGATGTCCCTATAAAAGGCCTCGCAGTGCGGGGCCTTTTGTTTTTTTGCGTGTCTTGCGAGCAACAGCAGCGCCAGAGCGCTGAGCTATATCCCTTGTAGGCGCTAAGGGGGATACGCGCACTCAATCAATCCGCCAAGGGATCACGCTTAGCCAACAACGTATACACACACGGCAACACAAACAAAGTAAACAGCGTCCCCACCGACATACCCGTAGCAATCACCATCCCGATATCAAACCGACTGACCGCCCCAGCCCCAGTAGCCAAGATCAACGGCACCATGCCAAACACCATCGCCGCCGTGGTCATCAATACCGGGCGCAGGCGAATCGCCGCCGCTTCTTCCACCGCTTCACGGGGTGTCAGGCCCTTGTCCTTGCGCAACTGGTTGGCAAATTCGACGATCAGGATCCCATGCTTGCTGATCAGCCCGATCAACGTCACCAGCCCCACCTGGGTGTAGATGTTCATGCTCGACCAGCCGAGGAACAACGGGATCAACGCGCCGCAGATCGACAGTGGCACCGTCACCAGTATCACCAGCGGGTCACGGAAGCTCTCGAACTGTGCGGCCAGCACGAGGAAGATGATCGCCAGTGCCAGGCCAAAGGTGACCCACAGCGCGCTGCCTTCCTGGATGAACTGGCGCGACGCGCCGCTGTAGTCAAAGGCGTAGCCGGCCGGGGTTTCTTCGATGGCAATCTGGCGCACGGTGTCGATGGCCTCGCCCATGCTGACAATCGGAAAGCCCGAGATCAGGGCCGAGTTGAGTTGCTGGAACTGATTGAGCTGTCGCGGCCGTGCGCGGTCGCTGACGCTGATCAAGGTCGACAGCGGCAACAGTTCGCCCTGGGTGTTTTTCACGTAGTAGTTGTTCAGCCACTCGGGGTTATCCCGATAGGCCCGTTCGACCTGGGCGATGACCTTGTAGCTGCGCCCGTCAATGGTGAACCGGTTGATTTCGGCCTCCGCCAGCAAGGTCGCCAGGGTGCTGCCCAGATCCTGCATCGACACCCCCATCTGCGCCGCCTTGGCGCGGTCGATGTCCACCACGACCTCGGGTTTATCGAACGCCAGGTCGATATCGACAAAGGCAAACTTGCCCGACTCCATGGCGCGTTTCTTCACGCGGTTGGCCACTTGCAGCAATGACTCATAGTCATTTGGCGTGTTGATCACAAAACCGAAGGGCAGGCCTTCGCCGGTGCCTGGCAGCGAGGGCAGGTTGAAGCCGAACACTTGCAAGCCGGGGATCTGCTCCAGGCGTTTCTGCACTTCAGGCAGGATCTGCATCTGCGTGCGGTCGCGCTCGTTCCACGGTTTGAGCAGGAAACCGCCAATCCCCGATTGCACACCATTGAACCCATTGATCTGGAACGAGGAGTAGTACTCCGGGAAGTCCTTGAAGATCGTGATGAATTCGTCGGTGTAGGTGTTCAGGTAGTCCAGGTTGGTCGGCTGCGGCGCGCTGGCCATCATGAAGATGATGCCCTGGTCTTCGTCCGGGGCCAGTTGCGACTGGGTGAACTTGAGGAACACCGGGATCAGGCACAGCACGATCAAGGCAAACACAATCACCACCGGCCGGGTGTTCAAGGTGCCGTGCAACAGGCTCTGGTAGCGGCGCTTGAGGCCTTCGAAGATCAGGTCCAGGCGATGGGCCAGGCCCGTGGGGTTTTCATCGTGGCGCAACAGCAAGGCACACATCATGGGTGACAGGGTCAGGGCAACGATGCCGGAAATCACCACCGCACCGGCCAGTGTCAGGGCGAACTCCTTGAACAACGCCCCGGTCAATCCCTCCAGGAAACCGATGGGCGCGTACACCGCCGCCAGGGTGATGGTCATCGACACTACCGGCACGGCAATCTCCCGCGCGCCTTCCAGCGCGGCATCAAGTGGTGTCTTGCCTTGTTCGATATGGCGGTGGATGTTCTCCACCACCACAATCGCGTCGTCCACCACCAGGCCGATGGCCAGCACCATTGCCAGCAGTGTCAGCAGGTTGATGGAGTAGCCCATCAACTGCATGAAAAACAGCACGCCAATCATCGACAGCGGGATGGTGACCACCGGGATCACCACCGAGCGCAATGCCCCGAGAAACAGGAACACCACGACAATCACGATCAGCACGGCTTCAAACAGGGTCTTGACCACCTCGTTGATGGACGCCTGGATAAATAGCGTGGCGTCGTAGGCAATTTCTGCCTTGAGATTGGGCGGTAGCTGGGATTCCAGCTCCGGCATGATCTTGCGCACTTCCTTGATCACATCCAGCGGGTTGGCGCTGGGCGTGGCCTTGATGCCGATGTACACCGAGGGCGTGCCACCAAAGGAGCTGATGGCGTTGTAGTTCTCTGCGCCCATTTCCACCCGGGCCACGTCACCCAGCAGCACCCGGCTGTCGCCATCGGTCTTCACGGTGATGGCGGCGAAGGCTTCGGCGGTCTTGAGGTCGGTATTGGCGTTGATGCTGGTGACCACATATTCGCCCTTCACTTCGCCGGCGGCGGAGAGATAGTTGTAGTTGCGCACGGCATTGGTGACGTCACCGGCGCTCAGGCCGAAACCGGCGAGCTTGACCGGGTCCAGCCACAGGCGCATGGCAAATACCTGGTTGCCGAGGATCTCGGCTTCGGCCATGCCGGGCAGGGTCGCCAGTTTGGGCTGGATCACCCGCGACAGGTAGTCGGTGATCTGCGGGTTGCTCAGTTGCTGGCTGGAGAAACTGATGTACATCAGCGCCGAAGCATCCGCAGCCTCTTTGCTCAACACCGGGTCTTCAGCGTCTTGCGGCAGCTTGTTCTTCACCTCGTTGGCCTTGGCCAGCAGTTCGGTGAACAGGCGGTCGCTGTTGGCGCCGATCCGCGCGTAGATGGAAATCACCGAGAAGTTCTGGCGACTGACCGAGGTCATGTAGTCGATGCCTTCGGCGCTCGCCAGGCTTTGCTGCAAGGGTTGTGTGATGTAGCCCTGGATCGTCTCGGCATTGGCCCCGGGGTACGCGGTGGTCACAGTGATCAGGGCGTTTTCCATGGACGGGTATTGGCGCAGTGGCAGTTTGCTGTAGGCCTGGAAACCCAGCAGCACGATCAGCAGGCTGACCACCATGGCCAGCACCGGGCGGCGGATAAACGTATCGGTAAACGCCATGGCTCAGTTCCTTGAACCGTCGTTGCGCGGAGATTGGCCAGGGGCGGCCGGCAGGTTTTTATCCGCGCTGATGGCGATATGCGCACCGGTATCGAGCTTGATCTGCCCGGCACTCACCACTTGCTCGCCACTGCTCAGGCCCTTGGTCACCAGCACCAGGCCGTCGCGCCGCTCGCCGGTCTCGATAAACCGTCGTTCGGCGATCAATATCGGTTGGCCATCGGCTCCTTTTTCGAGGCTGCCGTCCTCGGCCTTTTTCTGCGCGACCACGTAGGCTGAATTGCCGTAGAGGGTGTAGGTAATTGCACTTTCTGGCACCACCACCTGCGCTTGTGGGTCGGGCAACAGCACTTGCAGGTTGCTGAACATACCCGGTAGCAATTGATTGTCAGGGTTGGCCAGGGTGCCGCGTACCAACACGTTACGGGTGCTGCTCTCAACTTTGGGGTTGATGGCGCTGAGGGTGCCGGGGAAGGTCAGTTTCGGGTAGGCCGAGACGTGCACCTGTACCTCCTGGCCGACGGCCAGTCTGGGCACCGCTTGTTCGGGCACATAGAAATCCACATACAGGCTGCTCAGGTCCTGCAAGGTGGCGATCACCGTGCCACTGGCCAGGTAGTCGCCCACGTCGACCTGGCGAATGCCGATGGTGCCGCTGAACGGCGCGACGATGTGTTTCTTGGCCAGGGATGCCTTGAGCTGGTTGACCGTGGCCTTGTTTTTTTGCAGTTGCGCCGAGAGTCGGTCGAACTCGCCCTTGGAGATCGCCTGGCTGCCCACCAGTTGGCTGCCGCGCCCGTAATCGAGCTGGGCCAGGCCCAGGTCGGCCTGGGCGGTTTGCAGCAGGGCGTCTTCCACCGCGCTGTCCAGTTGCACCAGTGGTTGCCCGGCCTTGACCTTCTGCCCGGACTCGAATTGCACGGCCTTGACGGTGCCGGCGATCTCCAGGGCAAGGTTCACCCCTTGCAGGGCCTTGAGCGTGCCCACCGCCGGCAGGCGCTGTTGCCAGGGTTGTTCGACCGCCGTGGTCACCGCCACGCTGATCGGCGGTTTGGGGGCGGAAAAGACCTGGATCTGCTGGTAAATGGAGAAGGCCTTATAGCCCCCCAGCAACAGGACAATCAACAGCACAACGGCCAACATGATCAGCATGCGACGACGCAGCATATTCCGGTTCCTTGGAAAAAACTGAGGCAGACGAAGACGAACGATTTGGCACATTACTCCGAGTTTCGGGGGGATTCCAACTGGTAAATTTCACAACCTGTGGGCAGGCTCAAGCGCAATGGTTTCGGGGCGTCCAGGGGTGAGAAAGGGTTGTCAGTCCTTTCTCTCAAGGGGGTGTTCCAGCCGGTTGTCACGCTTGGCCAACGCCGTGTACACCGACGGCAGGACAAACAAGGTGAACAACGTCCCGATCGACATGCCGGTGGCGATCACCATGCCGATATCAAACCGACTGACCGCGCCCGCACCGCTGGAAAACACCAGTGGGACCACCCCCAGCACGGTCGCGATGGTGGTCATCAACACCGGCCGCAAGCGGATAGCGGCGGCCTCCTCGATGGCGGCACGCGCCGACAGGCCTTGTTCCTTGCGCAATTGATTGGCGAACTCGACGATCAGGATGCCGTGCTTGCTGATCAGGCCAATCAGCGTGACCAAGCCGATTTGCGTGTAAATGTTCAACGTGGACCAGCCCAGGAACAGCGCAATCAGCGCACCGCATATCGACAGCGGCACGGTCACCAGGATCACCAGCGGGTCACGCAGGCTTTCAAACTGGGCCGCCAGCACCAGGCCGATAATTGCCAGTGCCAGGCCGAACGTACCCCACAGCGCATTCCCCTCCTGCACAAACTGGCGCGTGGCGTTGCTGTAGTCGAAGGTGTAGCCCGCCGGAGCCTCCTCCAGGGCGATGGCTTGCACGGTCTCAAGGGCGTTGCTCATACCCACAATCGGATACGCCGAGACCAGCACCGAATTGAGCTGCTGGAACTGATTCAACTGCCGGGGGCGGACCTCTTGGCTGGAGACGGTGATCAGTGTCGACAAGGGCAATAATTGGCCTTTGGCCGTTTTTACGTTGTAGTGACTCAGCCAGTCCGGATTGTCCCGGTAGGTGCGCTCGACCTGGGCAATGACCTTGTAGAGATTGCCATCAATCCGAAACCGGTTGATTTCCGTTTCGGCCAGCAGGGTCGCCAGGGTCAGGCTCAGGTCCTCCATGGACACGCCCATCTGCGCGGCCTTGGCCCGGTCAATGTCGATCACCACCTCAGGCCGGTCGAATGCCAGGTCGATATCCACATAGGCAAACTTCCCCGAGTCGATCGCCCGTTGCTTGACGCGCTCGGCCACCTCCAACATCGATTGATGGTCCTGCTGGGAACTGATGACAAAGCCAAAGGGCAGGCCCTCGCCCGTACCTGGCAAGGACGGCAGGTTGAAGGCAAAGACTTGCAGGCCGGGGATGTTATCGAGCTTTTCGCGTAGCGGCACCAGGACCTCCATCTGTGAGCGCTCGCGCTGGTCCCAGGGCTTGAGCAGGAAGCCGCCGACGCCCGAATGCACGCCATCCAGGCCATTGATCTGGAACGAGGCCTGGTACTCGGGCACGGTCTGGAACTGCTCGATAAAGTCCTGGGTGTAGGTGTTGAGGTAGGCCAGGTTGGTTGGCTGCGGTGCACTGGAGAGGATGAAGATCAGGCCCTGGTCCTCATCGGGGGCCAACTCTGACAGGGTGAACGTGAGCATGGCCGGAATCAGGCCGAGGACAAGCAAGGCGAACACGATGACCACCGACTGTGCCTCCATGATCTGATGCAGTCGCCGCTGATAACGCTGTTTGAGGTTGTCGAAGAGTCGCTCCAGGAGCAGGTGCAGGCCCTGCGGCTGTTCTTCAGGGCGCAGCAGCAGGGCGCACATCATCGGTGACAGCGTCAGCGCGACGATGCCGGAAATCACCACGGCGCCGGCCAGGGTCAGGGCAAACTCCTTGAACAGCGCACCGGTCAAACCCTGGAGAAAGCCGATGGGGGCATACACCGCGGCCAGGGTGATCGTCATGGAAATCACCGGCATGCACACCTCCCTGGCGCCCTTGATTGCCGCTTCGAGGGGCGATCGGCCTTTTTCGATATGCCGATGGATGTTCTCCATCATCACAATGGCATCATCGACCACCAGGCCGATGGCCAACACCATGGCCAGCAGCGTCAGGACGTTGATCGAGTAACCCATCAGTTGCATGAAGAACAGTGTGCCGACCAGTGACAGGGGAATGGTGATGACGGGAATCACCACCGAGCGCAACGAGCCAAGAAACAAAAACACCACCAGCACCACAATCAGGATGGCTTCCATCAGGCTCGACAGCACATGGTCGATAGAGGCGTTGATATACAGCGTCGAATCGTAGGCAATATCCGCTTGCAGGTGGGGCGGCAACTGCGCCTGCAAGTCCGGCAACAGGTCGCGCACGCGCTTGCCCAGCTCCAGCGGGTTGGCATCGGGGGTTGGCTTGATGCTGATATAAGTCGCGGGCAGACCGTTGAATGAACTGAAGCTGTCGTAGTTCTGTGCGCCCAATTCCACCCGCGCCACATCACCGAGGCGTACCTGGCTGTCGCCATTGGTTTTCAAGGTGATGGCCCTGAAGCCTTCAACCGTTTGCAGTTCGGTATTGGCCGTGACACTGGTCACGACAAACTCACCGGTGGCGTCGCCGGCGATAGACTGGACGTTGTAGCGCTTGACGGCCTGCGTTACATCGCTGGCGCTCAAGCCAAACCCCGCGAGTTTCAGCGGGTCCAGCCACAGGCGCATGGCAAAGCTCTGGTTGCCGATGATCTGGGCTTCGGCCATGCCCGGCAGCGTCACCAGCCGAGGCTGCACCACCCGCAGCAGGAAGTCGGTGATCTGCGCATTGTTCATGGTGTCGCTGGAAAAACTCAGGTACATGAGCGCGGTGTTGTCTGCCGCGACTTTGTTCAGGACCGGATCTTCAATCTCCCTGGGTAGCTGATTCCTCACTTCATTGGTCTTGGCCAGTAGCTCGGTGAACAAACGGTCGCTGTTGGCACCGACCCGGCCATAGATTGAAATAACGGACACATTCTGGCGGCTGGAGGAGCGCATGTAGTCGATGCCTTGCGCACTGGCCAGGCTTTTCTGCAGCGGTTGTGTGATGTAGCTCTGCACGGTCTCGGCACTGGAGCCGGGAGCAAGCGTGGTGACCGTAATCAGTGCGTTTTCCATCTGGGGGAACTGGCGCAGGGGTAATTGCCCGTAGGCCTGCCATCCCAGCAACACGATCAACAGGCTGACGACCAGGGCCAGCACGGGGCGGCGGATAAACAGGTCGGTGAACGTCATTCAGCATTCTCCCGTTGAGTGGTCAGGGGCCGCTCAGCGGGCTGGTTCTTGTCGATACCGATGCGTATCGGGGTACCGTTTTGCAGCTTGATCTGGCCGGCGGTGACGATCTGTTCGCCCTTGTTCAAGCCCTTGGCAATCACGATCTCGCCGGCGCGTCGCTCGCCGGTTTCGACCAGGCGTTGTTCGGCGATCAGGACCGGCTTGCCTTCACCATCCAGTTCGTCGCGTCCCTCGCTGTTTTTGCGTGGTGTCACGACGTATACATACTGGCCGTAGGGGCTGTAGGCGATGGCGCTCTCCTGGATCACCACGTGCACGGCCGGGTTGGCCAACAGCACCTGCAAGTGGGCGAACATCCCCGGCAGCAGGTCGTTGGACGGGTTGCTCAAGGTGGCGCGCACCAACACATTTCGGGTGTTGTCGTCGACGATGGGGTTGATGGCGCTGACGCTGGCGAGACTGACCAGCCCTGGCCGCGCTGAAACTTCAATCTGCACCGCCTGGCCGATCTTGATCAGTTGAACGGCTTGCTCAGGCACATGGAAGTCCACGTAAAGGCTCTGGGTGTCCTGCAGGCTGGCGATCACCGTGGCGCTTTGCAGGTTGTCGCCGATATCGACTTGGCGAATGCCGATCGTGCCGTCGAACGGGGCAACGATGCTTTTTTTGGTCAGGGCCGAGCGACGCTGGGCAACCAGGGCGTTGTTGCGGTTGAGTTCGGCAGACAGCCGGTCGAACTCGCCTTGGGAGATGGCCTTGATCCCCACCAGTTTCTGCCCGCGCTGGAAATTCTGCCGCGCCAGGCTGCGGTCAGCCAGGGCCACGTCCAACTCGGCCTGTTCGGTCTGGTGTTCGAGTTGCAGCAGGGTTTGCCCGGCCTTGACGGCTTGCCCCGAGTCGAAATGCAGATGGGTGACGATGCCGGGCACCTCGATACTCAGGTTGATGCCTTGCAGCGCCTTGAGTGTTCCCGCCGCTGGCAATTGGCGCTGCCAGGGTTTTTCGACGGCATTGGCGACCGCCACGCTGACGGGCGGCTTGGGCGCATGCAGCCGCTGCAACTGTTGGTAAACCCAGAATGCCTTATAGCTGGCGAGCATCAGCACGGCCAACAGGACAATGCTGAGCATGGTAATCATCCGGCGGCCCGGCATAGGTTCTTCCTTGTGAGGGTGACGTGGTGCGGGGGACGCACGCTGAGCCACGCAGTCTTCACGAGAAAGGCGGGTGCTATAAGGCGGAAATTCGCGAGTGCCTGTAAGAAGGCTGATCCCTCGTTGAGGGAGCTTTCGCAGGCTGCGTAGGATTCTTTCTGGAGATGGGCTCCCAGGTGTCAGCCCGGAAGCGATGCAGTGGTTTCAGACCAGATGCAGATGGTTATCCCAAAACCCGGCGGGCAATTCCAGGGGCTTGGCCACCAGTTGTGGCTGCCGGCAATCGTAGAAGCGACAACGACCCTGGCCCGAGGTCACGACAAACCCGTCTGCCACCGCACCCACGCCGGCGCAGTCGGGCAACGGCCCGTCCAGACGCAGTTCGCCGCTGTCCATGTCCCAGATAAAAAAGCGATTGCCCCGTGGTGCGGTCAGTGCCACCAGGCGTAATTCACTGTGCACGGCCACGCTGGCGGTGTAGTGCCCCATGGCCTGCAACTGCTCATCCGCCACCGGGAACGCCACGAACGGTTGCCCCGGACGCTTGATTGCCAACAGTTCGGATCGCTCCTGCGAAGGCCCCATGAACTGCTGCCCGGTGAGGATCGTGCCATCGCTGGCGATCCCCATATGGCGCACGCTGTTCATCTGCTGGCCGAGGGTTTCCTTGCTCAACAGCGTACCGTCACGCTGCATCAGCACCAGGCTGGGCTCCATGGCGTTGAGGTTCATCTCGACCCGGCTTTCGGCCTCGGTGCGGATGCCGCCATTGGCCACGATCAGGGTTTCTCCATCGGGCATCCACGACACCTGGTGTGGGCCGATGCCGTGGGTGGAGATTTCGCCACGGTGTACCAGGCGTTCACCTTCGAACGTGTACACCCCCAACAGGCCGCGACCGGGGTCGGTGGTGTCGTTTTCCGTGGCGTACAGCCAGTCGCCGCTCTTGTGGATCACCGCATGCCCGTAGAAGTGCCGGTTGGCCTGGGACGTCACGGTTTGCAGCAGCGTGCCGTCGCGCAGGTCCACCAGATAGCTCTCGGTGCCCGGGCGGCGGGCCACGAACAGGGCGATGGGCTGGGTCGGGTGGTTGATGATGTCGTGGCAGCGCTGGCCGACCTGGGTCGCGAACACTTGAGTGCCGTCCAGGCGATAACCCACGGCGTAGTGCTTGCCGTCGGCATCATCCCGGGCCGACAGCAGCAGCGGGCTGTCGCCCTTGCGCTTGAACAGCGTCCAGCCGCCCAGGGTGATTGCACTGAGCAGCACGCTGCCGATGGCCAAAGCCTGTCGCCTGAGCATCATCAGTCACCGTCGTTGGCGTTGAAGCCCAGTTGGATGCCCAGCGCCTTGGCCAGTTCGCCCTCATGCAGGCGGTGGACGACGTTGAGGCTGTCGTAGATGTCGTTGAGTTGCTGGCGCCCGGCGTCATCGGCCAGCAGTTCATTGAGCGAACGCTGGTTGCTGTCGAACAGTTTCAGTGAAGCGGCGTAGGCAGCGTCGATCTTCTCGGCCAAAGGCTTCTGGTCGGCGGGCAGCAGGCCGCGCAGGCCCTTGTTGTCGACCCCGACCCACACGGTCTGGGCCGCCGCGAGGCTGGCTTGCAAGCCTTGCAGGGACGACTGGCTGCGCCACGCATCGGCCTGGAACGGCTGCGGGATGCCCTTGGACAGGCGACCCATCGGCGTGCCGAGTTTTTTCTTCAGGGTGTCCAGGGCCGTGACCTGCACGCGCAGCAGCTCGGCGATGGCTTCGTGGGAATCGGCGTAGCGCTGGTTCGGGAACTTGGTCATCTGCGCGAGCATGCCGTCGGTGCTGTTCCAACTGGTGAGGATTTCCTCGGCGAGTTGTTTCTGGCGCTCGCCGATGGCGATCAGCAGCGGGCAGTAGCGGGCTTTCTGGGCATCGTTGGCGATGTCGGTCTTGGCGTCATACAGGATGTATTCGTAGGCCGACAGGCCTTGCACCACGACGCTGGACTTGGCCAGGGCGGCGGCATCGATCTGCGGCTGGGCGGTGGCCAGTTGCTCGACTTGACGGCCGACGAGGTTTTTCTTGTCCGGCCAGAACTGCACCTGCCAGGCGCGGTTGCCCTCGGCCAGCGGGCCGATCAGCAGCGGTTGCAACTCGGCCCAGGCTTTTTGCGCGTGGAGGAAGTCGGCGCGCGCGGTTTCCAGGGATTCCTTGCCTTGGCAGTAAGCCAGGGCACTGACGGCCAGTTGCCGGTCAGCTTCGACCCAGCGGCTGTAGGTCGGCAGGATCACTTGCTTGGCGATGGCGGCCGAGGTAACCGCTTGCGGATCCTGTGGCGAGCAGGCGCCCAGGGCGAGGGCGGCAAGGCTGGTGAACAACAACTTGGGACGGAACATGTCGAGCTCCCTTCATTAATTGGGGCAAAGCTTATAGAGAATTCAGGAACGCGAGCAACGCGGCGCGCTGCTCGGCGCTAAATGACAACACATGCTGCTGCGCCGCCTGGGCTTCACCGCCATGCCACAGCACGGCTTCAAGCAGGTTGCGGGCGCGGCCGTCATGCAGCAACTGGGTGTGGCCACTGACGTTTTGCGTCAGGCCGATGCCCCACAACGGCGGCGTGCGCCAGTCGCGGCCACCGGCCTTGAATTCGGTACGGTTATCGGCCAGGCCCTCGCCCATATCGTGCAGCAACAGGTCGGTGTAGGGGCGGATCACCTGGTTGGCGAGCTCAGGTTCAGCGGCGTTGGCTGCGGTGGTGAATGTCGGCGTGTGGCACGACTGGCAACCCGCCTGGAAGAACAGGTTCTTGCCGGCCAGCACTTGTTGTTCATTGACATCACGGCGCGCCGGAACGGCCAGGTTGCGGGTGTAGAACAGCACCAGGCGCAGGATGTTATCGCTGACTTCCTGCTCGCCATTTTCGCCGTTGCCGTTGGGCGCTTGCTTACAGGCAACCTGTGCGTCGGTGCAGTCATCGAAGGGGCGCAGGCTGGTCGTCAGGCCCATGTCACCCGAAAACGCGTGAACATTTTGTTGATTGAGGTTCGGTTGCCCGGCTTTCCAGCCGAAACGGCCGAGCACGGTTTTTTGTCGGGCATCATCCCAGACCCAGTTCGGGCGGCCGAACACGCCGTTTTTGTCCGGGCGTTTGCTGGCGTTTTGCAGGATGTCTGCGTCGCTGATGGCTTCAAGCAGGCCCAGGCCGATCATCGGCGGGGCCACGCGCGCGGAAAACCGCGTATCCGGATGCATCGGGCCATAGCCCAACTGAGTGATTTGCAGGGCTGGCTTGCGCAACTCGACCACCGTGCCGTCCTTGAACGTGACGTTGACCGGCGTGTAGTCGACCCGCACCTTGCCTTCCGGGACCACACCGGGCACGGCCATGTCCTGCAGTTGCCCACCATAGACTGGCTCCGGGACGACACCCAGTTGCTCGATGACCTTGGCGTAGGGCTGTGAGTCCGGAATCGACAAGCGCACCAGCATCGACACTGCATTGCTGGCCTCAGGCAAGGGCGGATGGCCACGCCCGTCCTTGATGTGGCAGTTCTGGCAGGCGTTGGTGTTGAACAGCGGCCCCAGCCCATCACGGGCAGTGGTGGTGGCCGGGGCGATCACCCACGGATTGCGGAAAAAGCTGTTGCCGACGCTGAAATCCAGGCGGCGCGTCGGCGCCAAATTGGCCGACGGCAACGAGAAGGCATTCTGGTCGGTCTTCCTCACCGTCGTGCTGCCTCCCGAACGTGCCTCACCCGGCTCGGCCTGGGTAAACGTCGGCGGCGGGGCGTCATCGCAGGCACTCAGGCTCACGGCCATCAAGAGTGCAGACAGGCGAAGAAGCAAACGGGGCATCGGTAATCCTGAAAAGACGGGCGACGGTGGATGAAATTCAGGGGGCAAAGTCTAACAGGGCGGGGCGGATTGAATAAGAGCAATTATCGTTTGCTCCAATCTGATGCATTCCCGCTAGAATGGCCGCACATTTTTCCTGGAGGTGGCCAATGCAGGCTCTCGACGCTTTGCTCAACCGTGTTTCCGTGCCGCGCCTGCTGGAGCCGGCCCCCACTGCCGAACAGCGCGAAGTGCTGTTCGCGGCAGCCATGCGTGCGCCGGACCACGGCCAGTTGCGGCCTTGGCGCTTCCTCACCGTGGAAGGCCCGGCCCGCGAGCAAATGGGCACCCTGCTGGCCGAAGCGGCCCGCCTGCAAGACCCTGCGGCACCGCAAGCGGTGATCGACAAGGCACAGAACGGCCCGTTGCGTGCGCCGTTGGTGGTGGTGGTGATTGCCCGTCTGCAGGAACACTTCAAGGTGCCCAAGTCCGAGCAACTGCTGGCGGCCGCCTGTGCGGCCCACGGCATCCTGCTGGCGGCGTACGCCCAGGGGATTGGTGCGGTGTGGCGGACCGGGGAGTTGTCGTATTCGGCGCATGTGGCCAAGGGGTTGGGGCTGGGCGCGGGTGAGGAGGTGATTGGCTTCCTCTACCTGGGCACCGCGCAGAACCCGCCGCGTACGGCGGCGAAAGAGGACATCACGGCGTTTGTCAGTGCCTGGACCGGTCTCTGATACCAGCCACATCCAAGTGTTGAAGCTGCTTGTGTGGGAGCTGGCTTGCCTGCGATACAGACGCCTCGATGCATCAGCTACACAGAGGTGATGCTATCGCAGGCAAGCCAGCTCCCACACAAGCCCGCTCCCACATGGGTATCCGGTGTTTTCAGACCCGGAACTGATCCATCAGCTTCATCTGCTGGTTGGCCAATGCATTTAATTGGCTGCTGATCGCCGCCGATTCCGTCGCCTGGCCGGTCAGGGTCTCGGTCACGGTACGAATGGCCGAAACATTGCGGTTGACCTCTTCGGCCACGGCGCTCTGTTCTTCGGCGGCGCTGGCGATTTGCAGGTTCATGTCGCTGATCACCGTCACTGCATCGCTGATCTTGCCCAGGGCCTGAACCGCCTGCTGGATCTGCCCGGCATTGTTCTGCGCCTGGCTCTGGCTCGAATGCATGGTGGTCACCACCCCACGGGTCGCGCTCTGGATGCGTTCGATCACCAGGCGGATTTCCTCCACCGAATCCTGGGTACGCCGGGCCAGGTTGCGCACTTCGTCCGCCACCACCGCGAAACCACGCCCGCTTTCCCCGGCGCGCGCGGCTTCAATCGCGGCATTGAGGGCCAGCAGGTTGGTCTGCTCGGCAATGCTGCGGATCACCTCCAGCACCGAACCGATCTGCTCGCTGTTGACCGCCAGGGCTTCGACTTCGGTCACCGCCTTGCTGACTTCTTCGGCGAGGGTGGTGATGTCACGGGTGCTGCGCTCGATGATCGCCAGGCCCTCGCGGGCTGACTGATCGGCGCCGCGAGCTGCACTGGCAGCGTTTGAGGCGCTGTTGGCCACATCATGGGCGGTGGCGCTCATCTCGTTGGAGGCGGTCGCCACCTGGTCGATCTCGCGGAACTGCACCTGCATGCCTTCGCTGGTCTGGCGCGCGATTTCCGAGGACTGATCAGCGGTGCCACGGGCTTCGGTGATGCTCTGCTTGATCTGGGCGATGGTCGGTTGCAGCTTGTCGAGAAAGCGGTTGAACCAACTGACCAGTTCCCCCAGTTCGTCTTTTTTCGTGTAGGCCAGGCGTTGGGTCAGGTCGCCGTCGCCGCTGGCAATGTCCTTGAGCATCGCCGCCACGCTGTTGATCGGGCGGGTCACGCCCGTGGCCGTCAGCCACATCAGCAACAGGCCCAGCAGGCCGGCCGCAGCGCCCACCAGCAATGCCTGCAGTGTGCCGCGAGCCTGGGCGTCGTCGAGCACGCCTTGCAGCTTGACCGAATCGGCCAGCAGCACGTCCTTGGGCAGTTTGATCACCACGCCCCAGGGCTTGGCCTCGGCAATCGGCTTGACTGGGTACACCGCACGGATTGTGTCGTCCTGCTCGCGGACCTTGTGGGTGTCACTGGCCAGCAGTTGCACGATTTCTTTACCTTCGCCACCCAGTACATCGACGATGCTCTTGCCGACTTTGTCCGGCTCGCCGCTGTAGCTGGCAATCAGGCCACTGCTGGAAAGAATTTCCATGATCCCGGCGCCGTCGAACAGCTCTTTTTGCGCGGTATTGGCGGCCGCTTGCAGGGCATCCAGGGCAATGTCGACGCCGATCACACCAATGACCTTGCCATCTGCCAGCAGCGGCAGTGAGATCGTGGTCATCAGCATCGACTTGCCGGCGACTTCGTCGGCATACGGGTCCAGCAGGCAAACGCTGCGGGTATCCCGTGGGCAGGTGTACCAGATGTTGTAGGGCGTACCACTGAGATTGAGGGTGGTCTTGGTCAGGTCCGCTTCCACCATCACCGTGTTCAGGCCCTCACCGCCGGCACGGCTCCAATAGCTGGAAAAGCGCCCGACTTCGTTGGAGGCGCGCAGTTTGTCGTCGACAAATTCGCTGTCCCTGCCATCCAGGCCATTGGGTTCAAACGACAACCAGATCCCCAGCACCTTGGTATTGCGCTCGAAGGCGGTCTTGACCCGCTGGTTGAGTTCCTCGCGCACGGCCCCCGCTTCCAGCGAGCGCTTGGCGGCCATGTTGCGCAAGTCCTTGACCTGATCGGCGAGGGCGGTGACCACCAACAGGCTCTCGCCGAAGGCTTTCTGCAGTTGCACGGCCTGCTCGGCGGCCTTGGCCTGGAGCAGGTTCTCCACGCTGGTGGTGAGCATGCGTGAACTTTGGGCGCTGACCAGTTGGTCGTTCTGGTTGGCCTGGTAGATATTCAGGCTGACGATCAGCGCAATCACCCCCAACAGGCAGAGACCGGAGAGCAGCACGATTTTCAAGCGGATGGAGAGGGTGTCAAACATGGGCTTACTCGCGATTGGACTTATTGGTGTGCAAGCAGGGCAACGGCCAAGTCCATTCGGCGCTATGCCCGCAACATCGGCACCGGCGAGTAATTCATGAGGGGCAGGCGATGAGCGGTAGCGCTCAGGCAGCGGTTTGCGCGAGGCGTTCGGGGCGTGACCAGATCCACAGGTTGCCCAGGCTCATCCCGGCGATGGCCAGGTAGATCGGCCAGCCGTGATCGAGCATCACCAGCATCAGGCCGGCACACAGCAGCATGCTCACGGTGGCGCTGACCTTGGCCCGACGCGCGATGATCTTGCCGTTGCGCCAGTTGAACAGGATCGGTCCGAACAAGCGGTGGTTTTCCAGCCAGGCGCTCAGGCGTGGCGAGCTCTTGGTGGCAGCCCAGGCAGCCAGCAGGATGAATTCGGTGGTGGGCAGGCCCGGCACGACAATCGCAATCAAGCCGATCCCCAGGCTGACATAGGCCAGCAGGCCGAACAGGACTCGGGCGAGTTTGGAGGAGGATTGGGTTGTGCCGGTCATAGGTACGATTTGTATGGGTTGCGAAAAATCTGAAAGTGGAGCGCGATCAAAATGTGGGAGCTGGCTTGCCTGCGATGCAGCCGCCTCGGTGTATCAGTTGAACCGAGGCGATGCTATCGCAGGCAAGCCAGCTCCCACACAAGCCAGCTCCTAAACAGCTGGTTCCTAAACAAGCTGGTTCCTACACCAGCAGTGGATCAGGCCAGTTCTGGGGCGCTAGCGTACGCCTGTTCCAGCAACACGGTGAAGCGTACGAATGCATCCACCGCACCTTTCTCCGCCGCTGCTTCTTCTTCGGCGCTCAGTTCCAGGCCGTCGAGGGTGCGGGTGAAGCTCTTCCAGCCTTCGGCACGGCCACCGGCGGGTTCGCCCAGGTGGCGGGCACCGAAGGTTTCGCTCAGGCCCAGGCCGACGGCGCGCTTGATCAGGAACGCAGCGCCCAGCTTGGAACCTTCGGACACGAACAACCAGCCCAGGGCTTGGGCCTTGCTTGGGTTCTGCACGGCACCGGCCACAGGGGCGGGTACTTCGGTTTCCAGGTCGGCCAGGTCCAGTTTGGCGGCTTCGGCGCGGCAGCGCTCGGCCAGGTCAGGCACCAGCTTGATCAGCTCGGGATCGTTGTACAGCGCCACCAGTTCCGACTGGAACAGGTACTGGGCGACGACGAAACGGGCGAAGTTGGCCTGGGTTTCAAACGGGGCGTGAGCCTTGACCAGTGCGTCGAGCTTGGTGTGCGGCTCGTTGGTGATCTGGTTCAGGCGCTGGGAGCGCAGGCTTGCACGTTCAGCGGTGGTGGAAGCGGTCATGGGATGTCCTTGAGAAGGAAAAGCGCCTTATTGCCAGGCTGTTATTACTAGACGAACAAGAAGACGCGTCACAGTAAAAAAACCTCACCCCGCTGGCGATAAATCCGGCGGGGTGGGGTTGCAGGGATCAGATGTCCCAGATCAGGTTGATCGCGAAGTTGCGACCGGGCTGGGTCAGGCGGTCCAGGCTGGCCGGCGAGGTCACGCCGGCTTCACCCACACCGTCGTAGCTGCGCACGTCATCCCAGTTCCAGTATTTCTTGTCGGTCAGGTTGTACAGGCCGCCGTTGACGGTCAGGTCGTTGGTGACTTTGTAGAAGCCCGTCAGGTCGACGATGCCAAAGCCCGGGGTCTTGAACGGGCCGTTGGCCTTGATGCCGGTCGGGGTAAAGAACGTGGCGCTGTCGACCCGGTTCTGTTTCTTGACCAGGGTCCAACTGACCAGCGCACCATAGTTGTCCTGGTCGTAGCCCAGGCCAAACACGCCCTTGAGCGGGTTGACGCTGTTCAGCGGCTGGCCGGTTTCGTCGTTGCGACCGTGGGCGTAGGCAATCGCGCCTTTGCTGTACAGGCCGTGCGGTGCGCCGAAGGCATCCAGGTTCAAGCGGCCTTTGACTTCCATGCCCTTGATGGTGGCGCGCTTGATATTGCCCGGCTGGAAGACTGTGCTGCCGGCAGGGCCCAGTACGGCGTTGTCTTCGTCGATAAAGTCGCGGTACTTGTTATAGAACACGGCGACGTCGAAATTGCCCGCATCGAAATTGCCGCGGATCCCGGTTTCATAGCTCTTGCTGGTTTCCGGCTTGAGGTTGGAGTTGGGCTCTACGACATAGTTTTCGTTAAGGTTTTCAAAGCGGCCATACAACGCCTTGGCAGATGGCGTGCGGAAACCTTCGGCGTACTGGCCGAACCAGGTGTATTGCTCGGTCAGCGCGTAGGTCACGCCCAGTTTTGGCGAGAAACGGTGCCAGGTTTTGTTCGAATCGTCGTGGGGATACTCGCGGTCCGGGTCGGTGGTGTTGAGGAACTCTTCGGTCAGCTTGGGTTTGAGCTGGATATAGTCGTAGCGCACGCTTGGCAGGAAGGTCCAGTCATTCCAACTGATCTGATCCTGGGCGAACAGCGCGTAGCTGTTGATGGTTGGGTCCGGAAAATCGCTGGCTTTTTTCACGCTGTCGGCAGGGCTTGGGCTCGGTGCGCCGATGGCGGTACAGCCGGCACCGACGGCCAGGCAGGTCGCCGCGCCTTCACGGGAGCCGGTGACTTTCTGCTGCTTGATCGTGGTGCCGTAGGTCAGCAGGTGGTCGGTGTCGCCGATGACGAAGGCCTTGTCCAACTGTGCGTCGAACACCCACTGCTTTTCTTCGTAGAGGGTGTCGCGGGTCCGCAGTACGCGGCGGCCGACCTGATAGATTTCGCTGGTGGCCTGGTCGGTCTTGGCGATCTGGTAGTTGAGGCTGGTCTTGATGTGATCGGCAATCGGTGAATCGAGGGAAAACTTGTTTTCCAGGCCAAAGCGTTCGCGGGTGATGGTGTCGTTGCCGCGACGGTCACGGTACATATTCATGCCCTGGCCTTCGAGGAAAATCCCGCCCACCGCGCTTTTCTGGTTGATGTCGCGGTCGTCCTTGTACTTCTCGTAGGTCAGGCCCAGGCGGTTGTCTTCGCCATAGTTCCAGCCCAGCTTGGCCAGCACGTTGGTGGTGCGCACGTCTTCCGGGTTGGCGCCGGTGCGGGCCAGGCCGGTGGCGTTGTTGCCGTCGTAGGATTCCATCTCATGGCCATTGCGCTGGCTCAGGTGCAGCAAGCCATCGAAGTCCTGCACGCGCCCGGCGACGGTGCCGGAGGTCAGCCAGCTTTCGTCAGCCGAGCTGTAGCCGGTCTTCAGGCGCGCGCCGACGTCCTGGCCGGGCTTGATGATGTCGTCCGGGTCGAGGGTGAAGTAGCTGACGGCGCCGCCGATGGCGCTGCTGCCGTACAGGGCCGAGGCCGGGCCGCGGATGATTTCCACGCGCTTGACGATTTCCGGGTCGACATAGTTGCGGCGGGTCTTGGCGTACGGGCCGTTGAAGAAGTTGTCCGGGACTTCTACGCCGTCCACCTGGGTGAGGATGCGGTCACCGTCGATGCCACGGATGTTGTAGCCCGAATTACCGGAGCGGGTGCCGGCGCCGCCGACCGAGACACCGGGCTCGTAGCGCACCAGTTCGCGGATGGTGTTGACGTTCTGGCGGTCCAGTTCCTCGCGCTCATGCACGCTGACGGTGCTGGGTACGCTATCGACCGCCTGTTCCGTGCGGGTGGCGCTGATGGTCATTTGTTGCAGGGTGATTGCGCTGCCCGCCGTGCGCTTTTCCAGGACGATGTTGTTATTGCCCAGTTTGCGGTAGTTCAGGTTGGTCCCCACCAACAGCCGGTCCAGGGCTTTTTCCGGCGTCAGCGAACCGCGCGCGCCCGGGGAGGAAACCCCTTGGCCCAGTTCGGCGGGCAGGCCGATCTGCCAGCCGGTGACGGCGGTAAAGGCGTTGAGCGCCGATACCAGGGATTGCTGCTCGATGCTGAAGGTGTAATTGGCGTGGCTGCGCGCAGCGGGTTCGGCCGCATTGGCCGTGAGCACCGGGCTGCCGGCCAGCAGGATCGCGGCGGTCAGCAGGCACAGCGTGGGCGAAGAGGACCGGCGGTTGAAACGAGAGGACATCGAGAGCGCTCCGAGGGACGAGTCTTATAGTTGCGAGCCTGAATCAAATAGGAATCAGTTGCATTGGCTAAGACGAGACGTACCAGCAGGGGCTATCGAGTAAAAATAATTATTCTCAGTTGAGAATCACTAGCGCCGGGAATTCCGAGAGCTTGGCCGAGGTGATGTGGGCCAGGGAGCGCACCACGTCCAGCGGCTGGTCCAGGCGGTAATTGCCGGTCACGGCGACGCTGGCCAATTGCTCATTGGTATTGACGATCCAGCCTGGGTAATAGCGCCGCAGCTCAGCCAGCACCTCGCTCATCGGGCAGTTTTCAAAGATCAACCGGCCCTGGACCCACGCCAGCTCCTTGGTGGCATCGAGCTTGGCCGGTTGGCCGAAGCCCTTGGGGCCGACGCGGATGCTCTCGCCGGCACTCAGGCGCACCCGGTTATTGCCGAAGGTGGTGCTCAGGTCGACATCCCCGCGTTGCACCTGGACCTGCGCCTCACCGTTGAGGTAACGCACGGCAAATGCCGTATCGCTGACGCTGGCGCGCACCGGGCCGGCGTCGATCTGCAGGGGCAGGCCACGGCTGGCCGCGACTTCGAAGAACGCCTCGCCCTGATACAGGCGGGCGATACGCTGATGCTCATCAATGGTGCTGGAAAACGCCGAGTTGGTATTGAGCAGCACCTTGGAGCCGTCATCCAGTTGCAGGCGCTGGCGCTCGCCGACCACGGTCAAATGGTCGGCCTGCAGACGCACCGGCAGGTTGCTGAAGCTGAACAGCCCGAGCAGCAACACCGCCGCCGTGGCCAGGGGCTTCCAGTGCGGCTTGATCCGCCGCCAGGCGCTGGGCTTGCGTGGTGCATTGAGGGCCACGGCGGCGCTGTGCACGGGCGCCCCGCCCCAGGCCGCCTGGGCTTTGGCGAAGGCTTGGGCGTGACTCGGGTCGGCAGCCAGCCAGGCCTGAAACTCGGCTTGCTGGCCAGGCTGCGGGCACTGCAAGACGATCAGCCAGTCGAGGGCTTGGTCCATGGCCGCATGTTGCAACACCTCATGAGCCAACTCATGGGGGTGCAGGTTGTTCGGGTCCGTCACGGTGTTCCTCGGGTCTTCGCCACGTTTTATTCAATGTCTTACGTATTTTTGTGACATTTCTGTCGGCTTGTCCTGACAAAGCTTAAGGGTGATCGAGTCGTTCGGCCACACCTATGCAGATGGCCATGATCAATTTCAGTTCCTTTTGCACAGTGCTCAAGGACACCTGCAACTGGTCGGCGATCTCCTGATAGCTGCAGCCGTGCAGGCGGCTGAGGATAAAGATCTGCTGCTGGCGGGCGCTCAACTGCCCGAGGCTGACACTCAGGTGCTCCAGCAATTGCTCGGCGTGGGCGGCATCTTCGGGGGTGGTGACCGGCGAGGCGACACTTTGCAGGACATCCATTGGGACATCTTCCTGCAAGGTGCGCGATTGAATCCGACGCGAGCGCAGATGGTCCAGCGCCAGGTTACGTGCGGTCTGGAAGACAAAAGGTTCGAGATGGTCAATGGGGCGTTCGCTGAGGGCCCGAGTGACGCGCAGGTAGGTTTCCTGCAACAGGTCCTCGGCGGTGCTGTGGTTGTTCACCATCCGCTGCAAGGTTCGCAACAGCACCAGCCGTTGGCTGAGGAAGACTTGGTTGAAGCGAGATAGGCTCACGAGGGTACCAGACCGATTGGCAGTGAATGATAATGCTTATCATCAGCGCAAATGGCAAGTAGCACTTTGCTGTATTCCGCTCAACCCTGTAGGAGCGAGCTTGCTCGCGAAGGTCGTCAACGATAACGCCGGCATTCTGAGTTAGCGTGGTGCCTCTGCGTTTCTCGCGAGCAAGCTCGCTCCTACAGTGATTGGGTCAATCAGGTTTTCAGGGGGTTACTCGGCGTTACACAGCGCCAGGCAGTTATCCAGCATGCGGTTGGAGAAGCCCCATTCGTTGTCGTACCAGGCCAGTACCTTGAGCAGCTTGCCGCTGGACTTGGTGTGGTTGGCGTCGAAGATCGACGACAGCGGGTTATGGTTGAAGTCACTGGAAACCAGCGGCAGGGTGTTATAGCCAAGGATTTTCGAGTGCTGGCTGGCTTCTTTGAGCAGTGCATTGACCTCATCGGCCGTGGCTTCTTTTTTCAGTTGCACGGTCAGGTCTACCAGGGACACGTTGATCACCGGCACCCGCACCGCCATGCCAGTCAGCTTGCCCGCCAGTTCCGGCAGCACCAGGCCCACGGCTTCGGCGGCGCCGGTCTTGCTCGGGATCATGTTCTGCGTGGCCGAGCGGGCGCGGTACGGGTCGGTGTGGTAGACGTCAGTCAGGTTCTGGTCATTGGTGTAGGCGTGGATGGTGGTCATCAGGCCGCTTTCAATGCCCAGTTCGCGGTGCAGCACCTGGGCGACCGGCGCCAGGCAGTTGGTGGTGCAGGACGCGTTGGAGATGATCTGGTGCGATTGACGCAAAATGTCATGGTTTACCCCGTAGACCACCGTGGCATCCGCACCCTTGGCGGGGGCAGAGATGATCACCTTGCGTGCGCCGGCGCTAATATGGGCGGCAGCCTTGTCACGGTCGGTGAACAGGCCGGTGCATTCGAATACCACGTCAATCTTGTGTGCAGCCCACGGCAGGTCGGCGGGGTTGCGAATGGCACTGACGGCAATCCGGTCGCCATTGACGGTCAGGCTTTCCTGATCGTGGGCGACCTCTGCATCGAAAGTGCCATGGACGGTGTCGTATTTAAGCAGGTGGGCATTGATCGAACTGTCGCCCAGATCATTGATGGCGACGATCTGCAAATCCTGGCGGTAGCCTTGGGTATAAAGTGCGCGCAGGACGTTGCGGCCGATACGGCCAAAACCATTGATTGCGATTCGAAGAGTCATTTGAAAAGCGCCTGTCGTCGATTTGTTGTAAGAATTACAAGATTATTCGCATAAAAATAGAAAACAAGCCTTTTTAGTGGCAATATTTTGTTCAATCTACAACGAGTGACCTGAATCAACTGGTCCGATTGGTCAAGTAACTCCCTGCCAACCTTTGCGCGGCGGGCTTTTGACCAGCATAGACTTTCAGGTCGCCACATCCGTTAGCCTGGAGTTCTACACATGCATCCCCGCGTACTTGAGGTCACCGAACGCCTTATCGCCCGCAGCCGGGCCACCCGTGAGGCGTACCTTGCGCTGATTCGCGGCGCGGCCAGCGACGGGCCGATGCGCGGCAAGCTGCAATGCGCCAACTTTGCCCACGGCGTGGCCGGATGCGGCACTGAAGATAAAAATAGTCTGCGCATGATGAATGCGGCCAACGTGGCAATTGTTTCGTCATATAACGACATGCTCTCGGCGCACCAGCCCTACGAACATTTCCCCGAGCAGATCAAAAAGGCCCTGCGCGAGATTGGCTCCGTCGGTCAGTTCGCCGGTGGCACCCCGGCCATGTGCGACGGCGTGACCCAGGGCGAGCCCGGCATGGAGCTGAGCCTGCTGAGCCGTGAAGTGATTGCCATGTCCACGGCGGTAGCGCTGTCCCACAACATGTTCGATGCGGCGCTGATGCTGGGTATCTGTGACAAGATCGTCCCCGGCCTGATGATGGGCGCCCTGCGTTATGGCCACCTGCCGATGATCTTCGTGCCGGGCGGGCCGATGCCGTCGGGGATCTCCAACAAACAGAAAGCCGATGTGCGCCAGCGTTACGCGGAAGGCAAGGCCAGCCGCGAAGAGTTGCTGGAATCGGAGATGAAGTCCTACCACAGCCCAGGCACCTGCACCTTCTACGGTACCGCCAACACCAACCAGTTGCTGATGGAAGTCATGGGCCTGCATTTGCCGGGCGCTTCGTTCGTCAACCCGTACACGCCGCTGCGTGATGCGCTGACCCGTGAGGCCGCGCACCAGGTCACGCGCCTGACCAAGGCCAGCGGTAACTTCACGCCGATTGGCGAGATCGTCGACGAAAAATCCCTGGTCAACTCCATCGTGGCCCTCAACGCCACCGGTGGTTCCACCAACCACACCCTGCACATGCCGGCCATCGCCATGTCGGCGGGCATCATCCTGACCTGGCAAGACATGGCCGACCTCTCCGAGGTGGTGCCGACCCTGTCCCACGTCTATCCGAACGGCAAGGCTGACATCAACCACTTCCAGGCGGCGGGCGGCATGTCGTTCCTGATCCGCGAACTGCTGGAAGCCGGCTTGCTCCACGAAGACGTCAACACCGTCGCGGGCCGTGGCCTGAGCCGCTACACCCAGGAGCCATTCCTGGTGGACGGCGAACTGGTGTGGCGCGACGGCCCGATCGAAAGCCTCGACGAAACCATCCTGCGCCCGGTGGCCCGTGCGTTCTCCCCCGAAGGTGGGCTGCGCGTGATGGAAGGCAACCTTGGCCGCGGGGTGATGAAAGTCTCGGCTGTGGCCCTTGAACATCAAATCGTCGAAGCGCCGGCGGTGGTATTCCAGGATCAGCAAGACCTGGCCGATGCGTTCAAGGCCGGCCAACTGGAGAAGGATTTTGTCGCGGTGATGCGCTTCCAGGGCCCGCGCTCCAACGGCATGCCGGAGCTGCACAAGATGACCCCGTTCCTGGGTGTTTTGCAGGACCGAGGCTTCAAAGTCGCGCTGGTGACAGACGGGCGCATGTCCGGCGCCTCGGGTAAGATCCCGGCCGCGATTCACGTCAACCCCGAAGCCCAGAGCGGCGGGCCGCTGGCGCGGGTCATGGATGGCGATATCATTCGCGTCGATGGCGTCAAAGGCACCCTGGAGCTTAAGGTGGACGCCAAAGAATTTGCCGCGCGCACACCTGCCACGGGCCTTTTGGGCAATAACGTGGGGGCGGGGCGTGAGCTGTTTGCATTCATGCGTCTGGCCGCAAGCTCCGCAGAGCAGGGCGCCAGCGCCTTTACCTCTGCCCTGGAGACACTTAAGTGAAGCTTGCGCTGGTTGGTGACATCGGCGGTACCAACGCCCGGTTTGCGTTGTGGCGGGACCAGGAACTGCATTCGATCCGGGTGCTGGCCACGGCGGATCACGCCAGCCCCGAGGATGCGATCCAGGTCTATCTCAAGGAGGAAGGCCTGGCGCTGGGCTCCATTGGCGCGGTGTGCCTGTCGGTGGCGGGGCCGGTGAGTGGTGATGAGTTCAAGTTCACCAACAACCATTGGCGCCTGAGTAGGGCGGCGTTCTGCAAAACCCTGCAGGTGGACGAGTTGTTGCTGGTCAATGATTTTTCGGCCATGGCCCTGGGCATGACGCGCCTGCAACCCGATGAGTATCGCGTGGTGTGCGCAGGCACGCCGGAGCCGTTGCGCCCGGCGGTGGTGATTGGCCCGGGCACTGGCTTGGGTGTCGGCACTTTGCTGGATCTGGGCGCAGGCCGCTGGGCGGCGTTGCCGGGGGAGGGTGGGCATGTCGACCTGCCCCTGAGCAGCCCGCGGGAAACCCAGTTGTGGCAGCACATCTACAACGAAATCGGGCATGTCAGCGCTGAAACCGCCCTGAGCGGTGGTGGCCTGCCGCGTCTGTACCGGGCGATCTGCGCGGTGGACGGTCATCAGGCCGTGCTCGAAACACCCGAGGCGATTACGGCGGCGGGCCTGGCCGGTGATCCGGTCGCGCTGGAAGTCCTCGATCAGTTCAGCATCTGGCTGGGCCGCGTGGCGGGCAATAACGTGCTGACCACGGGTGGCCGGGGTGGCGTGTACATCGTAGGCGGGGTGATCCCACGGTTTGCCGATTTCTTTATCAACAGTGGTTTTGCCAAGAGTTTTGCTGACAAAGGCTGCATGAGTGACTACTTCAAGGGTATTCCGGTGTGGTTGGTGACGGCGCCGTATTCCGGGTTGACTGGCGCGGGTGTGGCGTTGGAGCAGGCTTTTGCGTAGGCAGTGATGGCCCCATCGCAGGCAAGCCAGCTCCCACATTTGAATGTGTTCGCAAATCAAAATGTGGGAGCGGGCTTGCCCGCGATGAGGCCCTAGAGAGCACCCCATAACAACAAGGAGGCCCCCGTGAGCGTAATCAGTAAATCCATTCTCCTCGTCGACGACGATGAGGAAATCCGCGAGTTGCTGCAAACCTACCTCAGTCGCGCCGGCTTCCAGGTGCGGGGTGTGTCCAATGGCGCAGGGTTTCGCCAGGCCATGGACGAGGCACCGTGCGACCTGGTGATCCTCGACGTGATGCTGCCGGACGAAGATGGTTTCAGCCTTTGCCGCTGGGTGCGCCAGCACCCGCGCCAGGCCCAGGTGCCGATCATCATGCTGACCGCCAGTTCCGATGAGGCCGACCGGGTCATCGGCCTGGAACTGGGCGCCGACGATTACATCGGCAAGCCCTTCAGCCCACGTGAGTTGCAGGCCCGGATCAAGGCATTGCTGCGGCGCTGCCAGTTTGGCCAGGAGCGCAGCGGTGGTGATGTGCTGGTGTTCGATGAGTGGCGGCTGGACATGATCAGCCACCGGCTGTTCCACCTCGACGGCGAGGAAGTCATCCTCTCCGGGGCCGATTTTGCCCTGCTCAAGCTGTTCCTCGATCATCCGCAGCAAATCCTTGATCGCGACACCATTGGCAACGCCACCCGTGGCCGCGACCTGATGCCCCTCGACCGGATTGTCGATATGGCTGTCAGCCGTCTGCGCCAACGCCTGCGCGATACCGAAAAACCTCCACGGCTGATCCGCACCGTGCGTGGCAGCGGTTACCAACTGGCGGCCAGTGTGGTTGCCAGCAATGCCCACTGAACGCCGGCGCATTCCGGTCCCGCGTTCATTGTTGGGGCGCATGCTGCTGCTGACCCTGTTGGCCGTGCTGTTTGCCCAGGCCTTGTCCAGTGTGATCTGGGTGTCGCAGTTGCGCGCCACCCAGCTTGAAGGCCTGGTCACCAGTGCCCGTAGCCTGGCGCATTCGATGACGGCCAGCGTCAGTTATTTCCGCTCGTTGCCAGTGGCTTATCGGCCGCTGGTGCTGGACCAACTGCGCAGCATGGGCGGCACGCGTTTTGTGGTGACGCTCAATGACAAGCCGCTGGATATGGAAGTGCTGCCGCAAACGCCGCGCAAGCTTGCGGTGCTCGGTGTCGTGGATGAAGTCTTGCGCCAGACCCTGGGCAGCAACGTGCATTTTTCGGTGGAGTTTGTCAGCGCCGAAGACCTGCGCATCTTCAATGCCGGCTTGAAACTCGATGAACTGCCACGTTCCTGGGCGCATTACGCGTTGACCCTGGAACCGGTCAATCCGCCGGTGCTGGTCACGCAGATCCAGTTGGCGGCGGGCGAGTGGTTGTACATCGCATCGCTCTTGCCCGAACCCTACACCAGCCTTGAAGAGCAGGGCCTGCCGTCCCAGCAAGTGTGGTTTATTGTGCTGACCAGCGGGTTTCTGCTGCTGTTTATCGGGTTGCTGGTGCATTGGCAAAGCCGCCCGCTCAAGCGCCTTGCGCGCGCGGCGCGGGACCTGTCCCTGGGGGCCGACGTGGAGCCGGTGGCCGAAGGCGGCGGCAGCGAAGTGGTGGAAGTGGGCCGTGCGTTCAATGCCATGCGCGAACGGATCAGCCGCTACCTGACCGAGCGCAGCCAGTTGTTCAGTGCGATTTCCCACGACCTGCGTACCCCGATCACACGGCTGCGCTTGCGTGTGGAGTTGTTGGAGGACGAGAAGCTGCAAGCCAAGTTCGGCCGTGACCTGGACGAACTGGAACTGCTGGTCAAAGGTGCGTTGCAGTGCGTCAAGGACACCGATATCCACGAGAACATCGAGCCGGTGGACCTCAATCATGTGCTCGACTGCCTGGTGGAACCGTACCTGGCGCCCAATGGCAATGGGCGGGTGACCCAGCATGGTCGGGCGCTGACGGCCTACCCGGGCAAGCCGCTGGCGCTCAAGCGCTGCATTGGCAACCTGATCGACAACGCCTTGAAGTATGGGCAGAACGCCCATCTGCATATCGAAGACGATGGCGCGCAGTTCATCCTGCATGTGGATGACGAAGGACCGGGGGTGCCGGAGCAGCGCCTGGAACAGGTCTTTGAACCGCACTTTCGCCTGGCCGGGCAGCAGCAAGGCTATGGCTTGGGTTTGGGGATTGCGCGCAACATCGCCCACAGCCATGGCGGCGAAGTCAGCCTGCAGAATTTGCGCGAAGGTGGCCTACGGGTGACCTTGCAGTTGCCCCGCACACCCGATTGACGCGGTAGGTCAGATGCTTTGGCGCAGCCTGGCCAAATCGCGCAGCGGCGGCGCGCCAAACAGGCGGCTGTATTCTCGGCTGAACTGCGATGGGCTTTCATACCCCACCCGATAACCGGCCGCCGAGGCCTCCAGGCCCTCGGCGATCATCAGCCGCCGTGCTTCCTGCAAACGCAGCTGTTTCTGGTACTGCAACGGGCTCATGGCGGTGATGGCCTTGAAGCGGTGATGCAGGGTCGACACGCTGAGATTCACTTCCCTGGCCAAGTCATCGATACGCAGCGGTTGCTCGTAGTTGCTGTTCAACCAGGTGATCGCACGGCTGACCCGATGGCTCTGACTGTTGGCCACGGCGATTTCATACAGCCGATAACCCTGGGGCCCACGCAGCAAACGGTAGAGAATTTCACGGTTGATCAATGGCGCCAGCATCGCAATGTCTTTGGGCGTATCCAGCAAACGTGCCAGGCGCAGTACGGCGTCGAGCAGTTGGGTGTCGATCTGGTCGACATACATCCCACGGGATGTCGGGCGCGCGGGCACCCCCATCGGGCCGGCTTCGGCAATCAAGGCTGTCAGTTGCGCCGGGTCGATATTGATCCGTACCGACAGGTTGGGATCTTCGGGCGTGGCATCGATGACCCGCCCGGCAACCGGCATTGCGACCGAGAACACCAGGTAGTTGAGCGGGTCATAGGCAAAGATTTCATCCGCCAGGCGCACTTCCTTGCTGCCGTTGGCAAGGATGCACAGGGCGGGTTCCACCAGCACCGGCATGAAGTCGCGCGGTGTGTTGTGGCGGTTGAGGTACAGCGAGGTGATCGCCGTGCCGTAGGAACCGTCTTCCCAGGTATGCCGGTGCACGATGCCGGCCAGTTCGGCGCGCTGCTTCTCCATCTCGGCATCGAGGGGAATGGGCGGGTGTTCGGGCGACGGCATGGGGCGTCCTCTACATGCTTCTTGGATGGGCTTAGCTTAGCGGTGGCAGTTGCAATCGCGTTATGTCGATTCTGCACAATCCTTGCCTGATCCTGCGGCGTCTCTTGAATCAGGCAAGCACACGGCCTGTCATCTGCCTGAAACAAGGCGTATGGGCTCTGAGTAAAGCCTGGGGCTGAACTGTCTATCTACGCCTCTGGCAGGATTGTGCAATAAGCCAGCAGGAATCGACTAACTCTGCCCGCGCCCGCGCCCGTATCTTTGATCCTGTGGCAACACGCCCTCACAGTGCTTGCCGAGCATCACTTCTCAACGGGAGAGTCGAACATGTCCACCCCCATTCCCGCGAGCCATATGGCCTTTATCCGCGCCTGTAGCGGGTGCAGCACCGAACTGGGTGCACGCTTGAGCAGTTTGATCGAACCGGGCCGCCAGGCTCAGGGTTGCCTGCAGTTCTCGTTGCAGCATTCCCAGATTGACCCCGACGTATGGCTGGTTTCAGGTTTCTGGAGCAGCGAGCAAGCCATGAGTGCCTACTTCAGTTCGCCGGCCCTGATGTTGTTTACCGAGTTGTTGAACGACGGGGTCGTGCGCAGCATGGACTTTCGGACCTTCACCGACGCGTCTGCCCTGGATGCCTACGGCGAGTACCTGCAACTGGCCGGTTAGGGTTTAGAATGGCCGACTTTCCATTGGCCAGGACCTGCAACATGGCACGTAAAGAGTTTGCCCACCACGAAGCTGTTTCCGCCCTCGTGCGCGAAGACCAGGGTGGCTATAGCGCCGCCATTGCCGTCAAGGCACTGGATGGCATGAGCGCACCGCGCTTTCACAAGATCCTTGATGGCCAACTGTTCAAGACTGCCGATGACGCCGATGATGCGGCGGCCCAGCAATTGGAGCGCTTGATCGATATCGATGAAGAGGGCCAGTTGGCCTGGGCGACCGCAACCAACTAAAGCACACCACCGCTCCCACATTTTTTACGGTGTTTCAGTCAGGGTTTGGTGGCGCCTGGGCGGTACATCTTGAACAGCGCTTGCGGGCCCAGTTGGAAATAATCCGCCGGGCCGCCACCGCGCAAAATCGGTTCGGCAGCAGCGGTGTCGTACACCCCGTCCTTGAGCAACCACTTGGCGATATGCACCGCGACCACTTCGCCGAGCACCAGCCAGCTAGGTACCAGTTCCTTGTCGGCCCGTTGCAGTTGAATGATCTGCGTGACCTTGCACTCGAACGACACCGGGCTCTCGCCCACCCGTGGTACGGCAATCACCTTGGACGCTACCGGCGTCAGCCCGGCCAGTTCAAATTCGTTGACCTCAGGCGAAACGGCAGCGCAGCTCTGGTTCATCTGCTCGGCCAGTGGGCGCGTGGCCAGGTTCCAGACAAACTCGCCGGTCTGTTCGATATTGTTCAGGCTGTCTTTGCGCCCGACGCTGGAAAAACCAATGATCGGTGGAATGTAGTTGAACGCGTTGAAAAAACTGTAGGGCGCCAGGTTCAGGCGGCCTTCGTTGTCCTGGGACGAAATCCAGCCAATCGGCCGTGGGCCGACGATGGCATTGAACGGGTCGTGGGGCAGGCCGTGGCCGTTGGCGGGTTCGTAGAAATGGATATCGTCGGGCATAGACAGGGTTCCTGCTGGTGGTTCCGGAAAGGACACGATAGTGCACGCAATTGTGTGAACAGCGAAACCAAATGTGGGAGCGGGCTTGCCCGCGATAACTGAGTGTCAGTCGATACATCCGTTGACTGATTCACCGCTATCGCGGGCAAGCCCGCTCCCACATGGTTTACCGCATCTTGCTGGTCAGTCGGTGGTAATCCGCGAGTGCTTGCGGGTGTCTTTCATGGTGATGTAGACCAGCAACGACACGGCAATACACGCCGTCACGTACCAGTAGTAGCCGGTTTCCATGCCGATGCTCTTGAACCACAGGGCGATGTATTCGGCGGTACCGCCGAAGATCGACACGGTCAGCGCGTAAGGCAGGCCTACACCCAGTGCGCGGATTTCGGTAGGGAACAGTTCGGCCTTCACCACGGCATTGATCGAGGTGTAGCCGCTGACGATGATCAGCGCCGCCATGATCAGGAAGAACGCGCCCCACCAGGTCTGCACGGTGTGCAGGGTGGTGAGGATCGGTACGGTGAATAGCGTCCCGAGGATACCGAAGGCGATCAGGATCGGCCGGCGACCGATCTTGTCCGACAGGCCGCCGACGATCGGTTGCAGGCACATGAACAGGAACAGTGTGGCTGCAGAAATGGTGGTGGAGTCGGAAATGCTCATGCCGACGGTGTTCACCAGGTACTTCTGCATGTAGGTGGTGTAGGTGTAGAAGGCCAGGGTGCCGCCCATGGTCAGGCCGACCACGGTCATCAGTTCCTTGGGGTGGCGCATCAAGGTGCGCATGGCGCTTTCCTTGGCTTTTTCCTTCTTGGTGAACGATTCGGTTTCTTCCATGCCGCGTCGCAGGTACAGCGCTACGACCGCACACAGGGCGCCAATGGCGAACGGGATACGCCAGCCCCAGGCGTACAGTTGTTCGGTAGTCAGGGTTTGTTGCAGCACGATCAGCACGCCGAGGGCGATGAGCTGGCCGGAGATCAGGGTCACGTACTGGAAGCTGGAGTAGAAACCACGACGTTCCTTGGTCGCCATCTCGCTGAGGTAAGTGGCTGAGGTGCCGTATTCGCCGCCGACCGACAGGCCCTGCAGCAAACGGGCAAATACCAGCAGGATCGGCGCGCCGATGCCGATGACTTCATAGCCAGGGCTCAGGGCAATCAGCAATGAGCCGAAGCACATTAGGTAGACCGAGGCCATCAAGGCCTTTTTACGCCCGACTTTGTCAGCGTAGAGGCCCATCAACCAGCCGCCAATCGGGCGCATCAAAAAGCCCACGGCGAAGATCGCGGCGGTGTTGAGCAGTTGGGCAGTGGTGTCGCCTTTGGGGAAGAAGGCTTTGGCGAAGTACAGCGAGAAGGCGGCGTAGACGTACCAGTCATACCACTCGACCATGTTGCCGACCGATCCGCTGAAGATCGACTTGATCCGGCTGGAAGTAGTGCGTTCTTTTGCCGGCACGGCAGCCGACCCCAGAGGCAGGGAATTGGAGTTATCCATTGAAGGATCCTTCATGTCATTGTTTTTGTGGAGCGCGCGTCAGCGCAGCCTGGTTGGGGCTATAGCAGGAGCTGTGCCAATTGGCTGAAGGCCCGTTCTAGAAGGGTGTAGGAATTTTTTTGAGCGGAAAGCCGCTGATGATTTTTTGGTGGTGAGCGGAAATCCGCTTATGGCGGTTGTCCTCATGAGCCCCCTCAATCCACCGCAAGAAACATCTCCCGGGCCAGCCCATGGCGCTGCATCTTTTCATTGAAGGTGCGCCGTGGCAGTTGCAGCTCGGCCAGCACGGCCTTGATATCGCCTTTATGCCGGGTCAATGCGGCTTTCAGGCAGTGGGCCTCGAACGCTTCCTGCTGCGCGGCCAGGGATTGCCCGGCCTCGATACCTTCCGGCTCCGGCTCACCCAGGCCCAGCACCTGGCGTTCGGCAACGTTGGCCAACTCGCGCACGTTGCCCGGCCAGTCATGGCTCAGCAGCCGCCCCAGTTGCGGCCCGCTGAGTGGCGCGGCATCCCGGCCCAGGCGTTCGGCGGCGCTCTGGGTGAAGTGTTCGAACAGTAGCGGAATGTCTTCGCGGCGCTCGCGCAACGGCGGCAGGCGCAATTGCGCAACGGTCAGGCGATAAGCCAGGTCTTCACGAAAGCGGCCGGCGCGGGCTTCGTCCAGCAGGTCGGGCTTGGTCGCGGCGATGATGCGCAGGTCCACCTTGATGCTCTGGTTGGAGCCCAGGCGTTCGAGTTTCTGCTCCTGCAGCACCCGCAGCAGCTTGACCTGCTGGGCCAGGGGCATGCTTTCGATCTCGTCGAGAAACAGCGTGCCGCCGTCGGCATACTCCAGTTTGCCGATGCGCTTGCCCTGGGCGCCGGTGAAGGCGCCGCTTTCATGGCCAAACAGTTCGGCTTCAAACAGTTGCTCGGGGATCGCCGCACAGTTGAGTGCGACAAACGGCTTCTTCGCCCGGGGGCCGAAGTCGTGCAGGCAGCGGGCGACCAACTCCTTGCCGCTGCCGGTTTCGCCACGGATCAGCACGTTGACCGGCAAGGCCGCCAAATCCAGGACTTGGCGTCGCAGCGTTTGCAGGCTGCGGGACACCCCCAGCAGGCTCGATTCGAGCTTGGCCCGATGATCGGCCTGTTGGTGCAGGCGGCGGTTTTCCAGGATCAGGCCGCGCTTGTCCAGGGCCCGGCGCAGGCCGGCGAGCAGGGCGTCGGGGCTGAAGGGCTTTTCGAGGAAATCGTAGGCGCCGTCGCGCATGGCTTCGACGGCCATGGGGACGTCGCCATGACCGGTCAGCAGGATCACCGGCAAATCGGCATCGCGCCGTTGCACCTCGGCCAGCAGCTCCAGGCCGCTGAGGCCGGGCATGCGCACGTCACTGAGAATCACCCCGGGGAAATCCCTGGGCAGGCGGGCCAGGCAGTCCTCGGCACGGCTGAACAGTTGCACCTCAAAACCAGAGAGGCTCAGCCACTGTTCGACGGCCGTGCGGATGCTGGCCTCGTCATCAACCACGATCACCGCGTTCAGCATAGGTCCGGCGCCTCCAGCGCAATGGGCAGGGTCAGGGTGAAGACGGCGCCGTCGCCGTGGTTGGCAGCACTCAAGCGTCCCCCCAGTTCATGCACGATAGCGTAGGACACCGCCAACCCGAGCCCGAGGCCGTCACCCACCGGTTTGGTGGTGAAGAACGGGTCGAACACATTATTCAGGTGTTCCTCGGCAATGCCGCCGCCGCTGTCGCTCACGCTCAGGTGCCACAGTTGTTGATCGGCATGCAGGCGGATTTCCAGGCGTTTGTGCGGCGCGTTGGCCATGGCATCGAGGGCATTGCGCAACAGGTTGATCAGCACTTGTTCGAGGCGAATGGCATCACCACGCACCCAGGCCGGGCGGGTCAGGTCGAGCACGATGCTGATGGCTTCGTCGCGCAGGCGGGCGTCGAGCAAGTGCAGGGACTGGTCGACCACGGTCGCCAGGTCCAGGCGTTCGCGCAGACCGCTGGGGCTTTTGCGGGCGAAGGTCTTGAGGTGGCCAGTGAGGCCTGCCATGCGGGTGAGCATATCGTCCAGGGGCGTCAGCGCCTGGTAAGCGTCATCGATGCGCCCGTGATCGAGCAGCAGGCGCAAGGTGGCCAGTTGCATGCGCTGGGCAGTCAGTGGCTGGTTGATTTCATGGGCCAGGGCCGCAGACATCTGTCCCAGCGCTGCCAGTTTGGCCGATTGCACCAGGCCATCCTGGGCGGTGCGCAAGGCCTGGGTGCGCTCTTCCACCAGGCGCTCCAGTTCTTCGCGGCTGCGCTGGCGCAAACGGGCCAGGCGCCAGCGTTGGGTCAGGAACAACAGCAGGAACACCAGTGCCAACCACAGGCCGGCGGCGGCGAGCCCTGCATTGCGCTGATCTTCAAAGGCGACCTGGGGTTTGCGCAGTAAGTGCAGGGTCCAGCCTTCGGCTTTGAGGGGCAGGGATTCCCAGATGTAGTTGGCGTTGCCTGCGGGGCCGGCCACACGCACCAGGTGACTGTTTTCGTCGAAGCGCTGCAAGGTCTGGGTGTCCAGGGGCAGCAGTTGTTTCTTGTCGTATTGGCGCGTGGCCTTGAGTTCAGCCAGATCGTTGGCCGACAGCGGGCGCAGGTTGCGGTAACGCCATCCGGGTTTATTGGCGATAAATACAATGCCCCGTGCATCACTGACCAACAGCAGGTCATCGCCCTGGGCCCACTCGCGTTCCAGTTCCGGGAACTCCAGCTTGACCACCATGGCGCCAATGAACTGCTCCTGCTCATCCACTACCGCGCTGGAAAGGAAATACCCCGGGATCCCGGTGGTCACCCCCACCGCATAAAAACGCCCGGTGCCCTGGCTGCGGGTCTGGCTGAAATAGGGGCGAAACGCATAGTTGTGGCCGACATAGCTGCTGGGCAGGCGCCAGTTACTGGCAGCCACGGCCAGGCCGGTACGGTCCATCAATTCCAGGGTCGAAGACTGCGCGGCGCCGTTGATACGTTCCAGCTTGTGGTTGAGCACGTCCTGGGTCGCCGGATCCAGCGGGCCTTTCAAGGCGCGGATCATTTCCGAATCCAGGGCCAGCACGGCGGGCAGGGCGCGGTAACGTTCGATCAGGGTGTGCAAGGAGTTGGCATACAGTGCCAACTGCTGGTTCGCGCGCCCGGCATCGTCCACCAGGGACTGGCGTTCGGCCTGGCGGATGGCAACGCTGGCCGCGAGGACGGCACCGGCAATAATCAGCAGGGAGTAGAAGGTCAGACGCAATGGGCGAGGGATCGCGATCATACGAGAATGAGCAGTTGCAGTAGGGGGCGAGCACCATAACATGCGCCGCTTGGATCTTGTGGCGAACGGGCTGGTGTGACAACTGGGCTTGTGTGGGAGCGTTTGCTGCGACCACAAAAAAGGCGACTGCGGCATGGAGCCACAGTCGCCTTTTATCCTTGCAGGGAGGTGCTTACTGCACTTCTACCGCCAGGCTCTCACTGATCTTTTGCTGCCAGATGGCAGGACCTGTGATGTGTACCGACTCACCGTTACTGTCGACTGCAACAGTCACCGGCATGTCTTTTACGTCGAACTCGTAGATCGCTTCCATGCCCAGTTCGGCGAACGCCACCACACGCGACTTCTTGATGGCTTGCGCCACCAGGTAAGCCGCGCCGCCGACGGCCATCAGGTACACGGCCTTGTGGTCCTTGATCGCTTCGATGGCGGTCGGGCCACGCTCGGATTTGCCGATCATGCCCAGCAGGCCAGTCTGTTCAAGGATCTGGCGGGTGAACTTGTCCATCCGCGTAGCAGTGGTCGGGCCAGCCGGGCCAACCACTTCTTCGCGCACCGGATCGACCGGGCCGACGTAATAGATGAAACGACCCTTGAGGTCGACCGGCAGGGTTTCACCCTTGTTCAGCATCTCGACCATGCGCTTGTGCGCCGCGTCACGACCGGTGAGCATCTTGCCGTTGAGCAGCACGGTTTCGCCCGGTTTCCAGCTTTGCACGTCTTGCGGGGTCAGGGTGTCGAGGTTGACCCGACGCGCCGACGGACCGGCTTCCCAGACGATTTCCGGGTAGGCGTCCAGCGGTGGCGCTTCCTGGGCAACCGGGCCGGAACCGTCGAGCACAAAGTGCGTGTGACGGGTGGCGGCGCAGTTGGGGATCATGCACACCGGCAGGGAGGCGGCGTGGGTCGGGTAGTCCATGATCTTCACGTCGAGCACGGTGGTCAGGCCACCCAGGCCCTGGGCTCCGATGCCCAGTTGGTTGACCTTCTCGAACAGCTCCAGGCGCATCTCTTCGATACGGTTGGACGGGCCGCGCTTTTTCAGCTCGTGGATGTCGATGGATTCCATCAACACTTCCTTGGCCATCACGGCGGCTTTCTCGGCGGTGCCGCCGATGCCGATGCCGAGCATGCCCGGTGGGCACCAGCCGGCGCCCATGGTCGGAACGGTCTTGAGCACCCAGTCGACGATCGAGTCGGACGGGTTGAGCATGGCCATTTTCGACTTGTTCTCGGAACCGCCACCCTTGGCCGCCACGTCCACTTCCACGGTGTTACCCGGGACGATGGAGTAGTGGATTACCGCTGGGGTGTTGTCCTTGGTGTTCTTCCTGCTACCTGCCGGGTCGGCGAGGATCGAGGCCCGCAGGACGTTTTCCGGCAGGTTGTAGGCGCGACGCACGCCTTCGTTGATCATGTCGTCCAGGCTCATGGTGGCGCCATCCCAGCGCACGTCCATGCCGACACGGACGAACACGGTGACGATCCCGGTGTCCTGGCAGATCGGGCGGTGGCCGGTGGCACACATGCGCGAGTTGATCAGGATCTGGGCCATGGAGTCACGGGCTGCCGGCGATTCTTCGCGCAGATAGGCCTCGTGCATCGCCTGGATGAAGTCAACGGGGTGGTAGTAGGAAATGAATTGCAGGGCGTCGGCAACGCTCTGAATCAGGTCGTCTTGCTTGATCACGGTCATGAGTCGCGCTCCTCTATAAGGGAACATTCAATAAAGGTGGCTTCAGTGTTGCATCGGTCGGCTGAAGCCACCTTTCCAAGGCACGCCAAGTGGTGCAGGCGCGACGCTAAAAAGGCGCGGCAGTATAACCCGGCGCGGTGGCCGATACACCCGACGATGGTCACGAATGGCCGGCTCGATTTAGCTGTAGGTGCGAGCGTGCTCGCGAAAAGCGTGAATCTGGTGGGTTTCATCAGGCAGCCCGCGTTATCGTTAGCGACATTCGCGAGCAAGCTCGCTCCTATAGTTGAAGAGTTTTATGCCTGAACTGCACGTCGGCGCACGCCACTGGTCGGTTTCCACCGGCAGCAATCTGCTGGATGCCTTGAACCAGGCCGGTGTGGCCGTTCCCTACAGTTGCCGCGCCGGCAGTTGCCACGCTTGCCTGGTGCGGTGCCAGGGTGAGGTCGAGGACAAGCAGCCCGATGCCTTGAGCCCGGCACAACGCCAGGACGGTTGGCGCCTGGCCTGCCAGTGCCAGGTCACGGGTGACGTGCAGGTTGAAGCCTTCGACCCCTTGCGCGATGGTGCAGCGGCAACCGTACTGAGCGCGGATTGGTTGAGCCCGACGGTGCTGCGCCTGCGCCTGCAACCGGAGCGTGGGCTGCGTTATCAGGCCGGCCAGCACCTGGTGTTGTGGGCGGGTACGGTGGCGCGACCATATTCCCTGGCCAGCCTGCCCCAGGACGATTCGTTCCTGGAGTTTCACCTTGATTGCCGCTTGCCCGGCGAGTTCAGTGATCTTGCTCGGCAGTTACAGGCCGGTGATCAACTGCGTCTGGGCGAATTGCGCGGAGGGGCGTTGCACTACGATCCGGACTGGCAATCCAGGCCGCTGTGGCTGCTGGCATCCGGCACCGGCCTGGCACCCTTGTGGGGCGTGTTGCGCGAAGCCTTGCGCCAGGATCACCATGGCGCCATCCGCGTGATTCACCTGGCCCATGATACGGGCGCGCATTATCTGGCCGAGCCCCTGGCCCAGCTTGCCGCCAGCCATGACAACCTCACCGTCGAGCTGTGGACAGCGGCGCAGTTGGCCGGTGCTTTGGCGCAACTGCGCCTTGTTTCCCGGCAAACCCTGGCCTTACTCTGCGGGCATCCCGGCAGTGTCGAGGCCTTTTCCAAGCGCCTGTTCCTGGCGGGCCTGCCGCGTAATCAACTGCTGGCCGATGTGTTCCTGCCCCGTGGTTGAGCGCTGATTCCAATCTGCGAGACTCACCATGACCGATGCCATTGTGCTGCAACGTGACCGTGGGCTGCTGATTCTGCAGCTCAACCGCCCCGACAAGAAAAACGCCCTGACCCGCGCCATGTACCACCAGTTGGCCGAGGCATTGGAGCAGGCTGATGCTGATAACACGGTCAATGCGGTACTGATCCAGGGCAGCAGCGAGTGTTTTACCGCCGGCAACGACATTGGCGACTTCTTGCAACAACCGCCCACGGACCTGGACAGCCCACCGTTCCTCTTCATGAAAAGCCTGCTTAATTGCCGCAAACCGGTGATCGCTGGGGTGGCCGGTGCTGCGGTGGGCATTGGCACGACGCTGTTGCTGCATTGCGACCTGGTGTATGTCAGCCGCGATGCCCGGCTGCGCATGCCGTTCGTCAACCTGGGGCTGTGCCCGGAGTTTGGCTCCAGCCTGATCCTGCCGCGTTTGCTTGGGCATGCGAAGGCTGCCGAATTGTTGCTGCTGGGCGAAGGATTCAGCGGCGAGCAAGCTGCGCAGTGGGGCATTGCCACACAAGCGCTGGACAGTGGCGCAGCCGCGCTGGCCAAGGCGCGGGAGGTGGCCGAGCGTTTCGAGAACCTGGCGCCGGGCGCGGTGCAGATCAGTAAACAGTTGATGAAGAGCGTTGATCGCGAGCAGTTGCACCAGGTGATCGAGGAGGAGGGCGCGCTGTTTACCCAGCGGTTGAGGTCGCCGGAGGCGATTGCGGCGTTGTCGGGGTTTATTGCCAGGCGCTGATGACGCCATCGCAGGCAAGCCAGCTCCCACTTTTGACCGTGTTTCTTCAGAACGACTCGGTCAAGTGTGGGAGCGGGCTTGCCCGCGATGGGGCCGGCCCAGTCACCCCATCACCCTGCTCTGAAATGCAAAAAGCCCCGGCACTCACATGCCAGGGCTTTTGCTTTCAGCAGGTCACTCAGACCATCTTGTCGCCAACATGCAGGATCTTCATGCCGTTGGTGCCACCGATGGTGTGATAGCTGTCACCCTTGGTCAGGATCACCCAATCGCCTTTCTCCACGACGCCACGCTTGAGCAGTTCGTCGATGGCAGCCTGGCTGACTTGCTCAGGCGGCAGGGACGCCGGGTCGAACGGTACGGTGTACACGCCACGGAACATGGCCGCGCGGGCCTGGGTTTCGCGGTGCGGGGAAAACGCGTAGATCGGGATCGAGGAGCGGATGCGCGACATGATCAACGGCGTGTAGCCACTTTCGGTCAGGGCGATGATCGCCTTTACACCCGGGAAGTGGTTGGCGGTGTACATGGCGGCCAGGGCGATGCTCTGGTCGCAGCTTTCGAACACCTTGCCGATGCGGTGGCTGGAGGTCTTGCTGGTCGGGTGCTTTTCGGCGCCGACACAGATACGCGCCATGGCCTGGACCGCTTCCAGCGGGTACGGGCCGGCCGCACTTTCCGCCGAGAGCATCACGGCGTCGGTGTAGTCGAGCACGGCGTTGGCCACGTCGGACACTTCGGCACGGGTCGGCATCGGGTTCTGGATCATCGACTCCATCATCTGGGTCGCCACGATCACCGCTTTATTGTGGCGGCGTGCGTGCAGGATGATTTTCTTCTGGATGCCGATCAGCTCAGCGTCACCGATTTCCACGCCGAGGTCGCCACGGGCAACCATCACTGCGTCGGACGCCTTGATCAGGCCGTCGAGGGTTTCGTCATCGGCCACGGCTTCAGCGCGTTCGATCTTCGCCACCAGCCAGGCGGTACCGCCGGCTTCGTCGCGCAGTTGGCGGGCGTATTCCATGTCGGCAGCGTCGCGCGGGAAGGACACGGCGAGGTAGTCCACTTCCATTTCGGCGGCGAGCTTGATGTCAGCCTTGTCTTTTTCAGTCAGGGCTGGCGCGGTCAGGCCACCACCGCGACGGTTGATGCCTTTGTGGTCGGACAGCGGGCCGCCGATGATCACAGTGCAGTTCAGCTCGGTGACGGTGGCGGTGTCGACGCGCATGACCACTCGGCCGTCGTCCAGCAGCAGTTCGTCGCCGACGCCGCAATCCTTGACCAGGTCCGGGTAGTCGATACCCACGACTTGCTGGTTGCCTTCGGTCAACGGATGGCTGGTGGAGAAGGTGAACTTGTCACCGATCTTCAGCTCGATGCGCTTGTTGGCGAATTTGGCGATCCGGATCTTCGGACCTTGCAGGTCACCCAGCAGCGCGACGAAGCGGCCATGCTTGGCGGCGATGTCACGTACCAGCTTGGCGCGAGCCTTGTGCTCGTCCGGGGTGCCGTGGGAGAAGTTCAGACGGGCAACGTCCAGGCCAGCCAGAATCAGCTGTTCGAGGACTTCCGGCGAGTTACTGGCCGGGCCAAGGGTGGCGACGATTTTGGTACGACGGACGGACATGCACGGACTCCTGAGTTCTAGCGCTGGGGAAGGCTACTATGCTCTTTGGCTGTAGTCATTGTTCGTTTGCACTACTTATTATCGATTCGCTTGTTTTCACTCTAAGGAGCGGGACGAACAACCCTGAAGATTTTCGCCCAAGGGTCGATACACTGCTCAAGACAGGAGAACACCCCATGCGAGTTTTGATCATTGCTGCCCTGGCCGTCAGTGTTGTCGGCTGTACCCGTTGGTCGATGGACCATCATTTGAACAATGCCTACCGTGCCTACAACGTAGGCGACTGCGAACGGGTCACGTTGGAGTTGTCCCAGGTCGACCGTGAAAGCCGTTCCCGTCGCTACGTGCAGCCGGAGGTCTCGATGCTGCGCGGGCAGTGCCTGGAGCGGCAGAAGTTGTTTGTGGACGCGGTGCAGACCTATCAGTTCATCATCAGCCAATACCCGGCGAGCGAATACGCGTTCCGCGCTCGCGCACGGCTGGATACGCTGCAACAACTGGGGCATTACCCAGGTGCAAGCCCGGCACGAGCACGCCCTGCGGCCTTGTGATGACATTTATCATTTGATAGCTGGCCTCTTGCCAGAGTTAGGCTATTCTTTGAATGTCTGTTTGTACAACTTTTAATTCAAACAGATATAAAACCCGAGTTTCGGCGCAGCTAAAGTGATGTCGTACCGAGATCCAGGGAGAGAGGGGCGTTGCAGGCAGCGCTCCGGCCCGAATCACAGGAGCGGCCAGTCATGGCCATTGGACGGCGACCTCAGCATGTTTACCGACCGACGAATTGAGCGGCATCAATTGCCCGGCTTTTTACAGGTATTCAACCGTTTCACGGATAAGCCCATCGGTTACTTGGGCAACATCTCCAGTGAAGGGCTGATGCTGATCAGCCAATTACCCATGATGGTCGACGTGGATTTTGAGCTGCGTTTGAAAATCCCCGGACCTGAAGGGGATGTGCATGCCATTGATTTCACGGCCACTTGCCTGTGGAGTCGGGAAGATATCAACCCCCGGCATTACGATTCGGGGTTCATCCTGCGGCAGGCGCCCGCCGAGTATGGGCAGTTGATGGTCGCGTTGTTGCAGTACTTCAGTTTTTACCCCTTGCAGACTTCGGCCTAGCGCCATGTGCCCTTCATAGCACGCCGGCTTTTTTCCAGCCCAGGTAACGGGTGACCAAGTCGGCACCCAGCTCCGAGGGGTGGGCATCCAGCACCGCCAGGCCCTGCGCTTTCAGGCGGTCATGCAGTTCTTCCCGGGCATTGAGGTAGTCGACACTGCCACAGTAGGCCAGCGCTTGCGGCAGGGTTTGCACGGGGGCCTGGCGCACTTGATCCAGCACTTCTTCGCGCAGGCTCGCGACCAATACCCGATGCTGGCGACTGATGCGCTTGACTGCGGTAAGCAGATCCTCGTCGTCTTCATCACGCAGGTTGGTCACGACAATCACCAGCGCCCGGCGTTTCTGGCGGGCCAGCAGTTGATTGGCCGCGGCCTGGTAGTCAGCGGCTCGCCGGGTGGTGTCCAGGTCGTATACCGCGTTGAGCAACTGGTTCAATTGGCCACTGCCCTTGACCGGCGCCAGGTAGCGCGGCTGGTCGCTGGCGAAGGTACACAGACCCACGGCATCGCCCTGGCGCAAGGCTACATAGCTGAGCAGCAGGCAGGCGTTGAGGGCGTGGTCGAAATGCGACAGTTCGCCGTCCTGGCTACGCATCCGTCGGCCGCAATCGAGCATGAAGACAATCTGCTGGTCGCGTTCATCCTGGTATTCCCGGGCAATCGGCGTGCGTTGCCGTGCGGTAGCCTTCCAGTCGATCTGGCGCAGGCTGTCACCCTCGCGAAACTCCCGCAGTTGATGAAATTCCAGGCCCAGGCCGCGACGCTGACGCTGGCGTACACCCAGTTGGCTGAGCCAGTTATCCACCGCCAGTAACTGCGCACCATACAGGCGGGCAAAATCCGGGTAGACCCGTGTGGCATCCTTGACCGGCACCTGGCGTTTTACTGTCCACAATCCCAGGGGGCTGGGCAGGTGCAACTCACAGTGTTCGAAGCTGAAATGCCCACGGCTCAAGGGGCGCAGGCGGTAACCCAGGTCACTGTGCTCACCGGGGCGCAGGGCGATGGACTGCGGCAGGTTTTGCACGCTCAAACCATCCGGTACGTGATCAAACACCTCAAGGATCAGCGGCTGTGGATAGTCATGCTCCAGGGTAATCCGCACCTCGCTCCAGCGCCCCAAAGCCAGGCTGCCCGGCATCTGCCGGCGCAGGCGTGGCGAGGGGCGGCGCTTGAGGCGGGCCGCATCGAGCAATGTCAGCAACAACAGCGCCAGGAGCAGGCCCCAGGCCACGGAGTGCAGGGTGACCGGCACCTTGAATTGCAGGGCCATGGCTGTTCCGAGGGCGATGTTCAGGCCCAGCAACACCGCGAGCCAGGCCAGCAACAGGCGAGTGGGTCTCATGGGCAGGTCACTGGCGGGGTGCCGACACTTGGTCGAGCAGTTGGGTCAGCACCTGATCCACTTCCAGCCCTTCGATATCCAGCTCCGGGGCGATGCGTACCCGATGGCGCAACACCGCCAGCGCACAGCTCTTGATGTCGTCCGGGGTCACGAATTCGCCACCGCGCAGCAGGGCGCGGGCTCGGGCACCACGGACCAGGGCGATGGAGGCCCGTGGTCCGGCGCCAAGGGCCAGGCCGGGCCAGGTGCGGGTGGTACGGGCCAGGCGTACGGCGTAGTCGAGTACCTGCTCATCCAGGGCCAGCTCACTGGCGACCTGCTGTAACAGCAGCACATCATTGGCCTGGAGCACGGTGCGCAGAGGCTGTACGTCGAGCATGTCGGCGCGGGATGAACGGGTCACTTCACGCACCATATCCAGTTCTTGCTGCGCGTCCGGGTAGTCCATGCGCACCTTGAGCATGAACCGGTCGAGTTCGGCCTCAGGTAGCGGGTAAGTGCCTTCCTGTTCGATGGGGTTCTGGGTGGCCAGCACCATAAAGGGTTGGCCGATGGGCAAGGCTTCGCCCTCAAGGGTGACCTGGCGTTCCTGCATGGCTTCGAGCAAGGCGGCCTGGGTTTTCGCCGGGGCCCGGTTGATCTCGTCCGCCAGTAGCAGGTGGGTGAACAACGGCCCTTTGCGCAGCTTGAACTGTTCGGTGTGCAAGTCGTACACGGCATGACCTGTGACATCGCTGGGCATCAGGTCCGGGGTGAACTGGATACGTGCGAAGTCGCCGTCAAAGCAGCGGGCCAGGGCGCGTACCAACAAGGTCTTGCCCAGGCCGGGAACGCCTTCGAGCAGCACATGGCCGCCGGCGATCAGCGCAGTCAGTACGTCATCGATCACCGCATCCTGGCCAATCACCGCCTTGCGCAGTTCGGTGCGCAGCGCTTGGGCCAACTGGGTGGCCCGCCCGGCGTCGAGGGTGTTGGATAGGTCCACTGGAGAGTCGCTCATAGGGCATTCCTGAGAGTTTGCAGGCAGGCCACCTGGCGGCTGAAGTCGGCGCTGGAAAGCCGCTTTGCCGGGAGTGGGCCGAGGGCCTGGCTGATAATTGAAGCGGGTTGACGGGTCAGGCGTTCAAGGGCCTGCCATTGTCCGGCGGTATCCAGTTGCTCGAATCCGGGGTGGCGGCGGCGCGCGGTGCGCTGGATATCGCGCTGCAAGGCTTGCAGCAGGCTGTTTTGCCCGCTGCGGCGCAGCAGGAAGTCGGCACTGGCATTCAGGTGTTCCAGCAATTGGCGGCGGGCTTTCGGGGCCGGCGCCTGGATGGGCCCCTGGCGTACTCCGGCGCGCCACAACCCCAGCAGAATCAAGGCGGCGAGTGCCACCAGGGCCTGGGGGAAATAACGCAGCAACAGGCTGAACAGATTCTCGACATCAGTATTGGACAGCAGGGTGACATCGCTGCCCTGGGTCAGGTACCACAGTAGCCAGGCGTTGTCGTGCAAGCCGATGGCCGGGATTTTCCACAGTTCGCTGTCGGTGATCACGGTCACCCGACCGTGCCCGAGATTGAGTTGCATCAGGTGGCTGGACTTGGAGCTGTTGGCCGAAAACTGTGCAAGGTGCCTGGGGTCGATGAGGTTGAAGTCCGTGTCGAAACTGAAAAACGCCGGTGCGGTTTCGTTATCGACATAGAGCCGTGTCAGGTCCGGTTTCTTGCCCTTGCGAGCGGGAGCCGGCTGGTCGAAATCATCGCTGAAGGCCTGGCGCAACTGCAGTCGATCGAGCAGCAGGTCGCCGCTGTCCTGGGTTTCTTCATCCCAGATGGCTTCGGCCACCAGCAGCAGATGGCCGCCGGCCTTGGTCCACTCCAGCAGTTGCTCAACCTGGCGTGGGGTCATGTTACTGCGCTCGCTGAGCAACAGCAGGCTGCTGCCTTTGGCGGGCAGGGTGGCCAAGCGCTCCAGGTTTTGGGCGTGCTCGACGGCCAGGCCTTGCTGGCTGAGGAAATGTTCCGCAGCCAGGTAGGGATTGGCCTGGGCTTCGGGGGATGGGCCACGATCGACGACTTCCTCATAGGGGATCGCCTTGTGCCAGGCGTAGAAGCCTCCTGCCGTCAGCAGGCATGCCAGGATCAACCCGAGCCAGATCAGCAGCCGGTTCATCGCGCGGCCTCGCTGTTGAACAAGCTGCGCCAATGGGTGCAGAGCTGTTGTTGGGCCAGGGGCGTCGGTACGCGATGGCCATAGGCGAGATTTTGCCAGTGCCGGGTCAGGTCGTCGCTGAACGCCAGCAGTTGTGGATGTTGCAAATGGCGCACGTGTTCCAGGACCTGACCTTCGGTGTCGGCGTTTTTCAGTGGCAGGTTGAAGTCATGCAGCAGCCGGCTAAGCAGGCCGCGATACAGCAGGCCAAGGGCTTCACGGGGTTGCGTGGCCCAGAGTTGCTCGGCGGCACTGGCGATATCGTCGGGCAAGGTTTCCACACCCATGTCCAGGCCGAACAGCTGTGACGGCATCGGTTGCGTCGGCGTGGGGCGGGCTGCGCGGCGACGGCTGACAAAGGCGTGCAACCAGTCGCGATAGCGCCAGGCGACCAGGCCAATACCTGCGATCAGCAGGCCCCACAACAGCACCTCCATGACGAGTGCCAGGGACTTGAATGTGTCGCTGTTGAGCTTTTTGAATAAGGATTCAAGCCAGGCAGGCAGCCGTGCATCACCTGCGGGCTTGGCTTTGCTGGTGCTCTTGTCCTCGCCAAAACGGTAGCGGGTAACGGTCTCTGGGTTCTTGAAGGGGGGGTGTTCCAGCAGGCGCTTGATCGCCTGGCTGGCGGCTGGCGTACTCAACGGTTTCGCGGGCTGGGGTTGATCGGCCATGGCGTGGGGTGTTGGCGGGACCACCAGCAGGCCGACAGCCAGCAGCAGGATGGCCACTGTTGATCCCAGGCGCTGGCGCAAACGGCGGAACACCAATTCCAGGTCCCAGGCTTCAAGCACGGTACGCCGGTTCAGGTAGAGGCTGAATCCACACGCCACATAGATTGGCTCCCAGAGCACCAGAATCAGGGCGTAGAAGGCATTGCTCAGGTGTTCCAGCCAGAGCCAGTCCTGGCTGCTGGCCAGCGCCAGTTGCTGCCAGTCCCAGTCCAGCTCTACCTGTTGTGGCAGGAAGAGGTAGAACAGCGCCATCAAGCCAATCCACAGGGCTGTTTCCAGGTGTATGCCGATCAGCGTCAGCCAGCGTGCAGCGCCGGCATTGCGTTGTTGCAGCACTCCCAACCGCTGCTGGCGGGCCTGGCCTGAGAGGCCTTCAAGTTGCACCACAGGCATGACAAAGCTGCGACTGAGGCTAAAGCGCCTCCAGGTCAGGCTGGCCAGCAGTTGCCCCTTGAGCAGGCGCGGCCATTGGCGCAGCGCTTGCTTGAGGGTGGGTGTCTCGCCAAACAGCGCCTTGGACAGGATATACAGCGGCAGGCGCTCAAAGGCGGGTTTCAACCACCAGAACACCAGCACGGCTACAGACGGGTAGTCCCATAGTACAAGGCTGATCAGGGCAAAGATCGGCAGGCTCACCAAGGCCCAACTGCTCATCAATAGCACACGGTGCTCACGGGCCAGCAATACCCCCAGGTCCATGGCCTCCCACGTGGAGCGAGGGCGGATCACCACGCTGGCGTCACTCAGGCGCATGACGACTCCTGCCGGCGAACAGCAGATAGGCGATCACCATCGCCCAGAGCGTGGCGCCCACCAGGTATTTCCCCCAAGGCTCCACGGCGGTTGTGGAGGACCAATAGGCTTCTATAAAGGCTGCAATCAGCAGGAATACAATCACCCCACAGATCATTTGCACGCTTTTACGGGCGGCCAGCCGCAGCGCTTCACCCCGGGGCAGCGCACCCGGTGCGATCAAGGCCCAGCCCAATTGCAGGCCAGCCGCGCCGGCCAGGGCGATGGCCGTCAGTTCAAAGGCACCATGGCCGATGACAAAGGACCAGAAGGTTTGCCCGTAGCCGATTTCGGTCAGGTGCCCGGCGATGGCGCCGATCATCAGGCCATTGAAAAACAGGAAAAACACGCTGCCCAGGCCAAACAGCAAGCCGCCGGCGAAGGTCTGGAAGGCGATGCCGATGTTGTGCATGACGTAGTAGCCGAACATCATCCAGTCCTCACTCGATGCCCGCTCGGCCGCGCGCCCCAGGCGGCTGGCGTCGGGGTCGTACATGCCCTGCATCTCGGTCACTTGCTGGGGGCTGACGATGGCGTAGATCAGGTCGGGGAACAGATAGACCAGCAGTGCAATACCGATCAGGCTGCCAAAGAACAGCAGGCAGGCCACCAGCACGAAGCGCCACTGTTCGCGAACCGTGCGGGGGAAATCGGCCAGCAGGAAGCTCAGGGTCTTGGCGCCGAGTTGGCTGCGATGGCGATACAGTTGTTGATGGCCGCGCAGGGCCAGTTGTTGCAGTGGGTCTACCAGGTAGCTGCTGTAGCCGCGCTCCTGCGCCAGCGCCAGGTGTTGGCACAGGCGTCGGTAATCATGGGGGAAGTGCGTCAGGTCCTGGGACTTGGCCTTGCCTTGTTCAAGCAGTGTCACTTGCGTGGCGAAGGCCTGCCAATGCGGCTGGTGACGGGTTTCGAACAGGCTCTGTTTCATGAAGGCCCCAGCAGGCCACGGGCCACGCCATTGAGCTGTTCCACGGCGCGTGCGGGGGAAACCTGCAGGGGCGTAGCCAGAATCGCCGCCAGCTCGTGGGTCCGTTCGGCGGAGAGCTCGGCCTGGCGCTCGGCAAAACCCAGGATCGCCCGCTGCTCGTTCAGCTCAAGGGCAAAGGGCAGGCGCAATGCCAGGGCCTGGGGCACGTGTGGTCGGGCCAGGGGTTGTTCGCGATAAATCACCAGGGTACCGGCCGCAATGTCGCCCAGGCGCTTGAAGTGGGGATGTTGCAGGCAACTGATGGCGCCGAGGAAGTAGCCGAACGGCAACATATCGACAAAGCGCAGCAGGTTGCGGATCAAGGAGGCGGACCAGCCAATGGGCGTGCCGTCATCCTGTACCACGCGCAGGCCCATGATCTGCTTGCCTGGTGAACAGCCCTGGTTAAGCACTTCGAACAGCACCATGTACCACCAACTGACGAGAAACAGCAGGATCGAGCCGAGGCCGATGCCCAGGTTGCCGAGAAACGCCAGGGCGATGAACAGGATGCCGAGGATCAGGCCGCGCAGTCCCAGGTCGAAACCGAATGCCAGTGCCCGGGGCATCAGCCCGGCGGGGCGCAAGGGCAGGTCGATACCTTCGGGGGTCTCGATCTGGTAGCGAGTGTCCAATGGGGCGGTGGGCATTGCGTTCCCTGGCAGTGCGGCGTGGCTGGGCATGGGCAACCTCATCGGCTGGCCGGCAAGTTGAGAGGCCGATGCTAGCAGTGTCGTCGCTGGAAGTAACACCTGAAAATGCGCCAAGGTTTCACTGAATGTTTATCCAGTGCATATGGCGCTGGCCCCGGGCGGCCTCCAGCGCCTAGACTTTGTCGGTCTTCAGCACAGGAATAGCCCGTGACCTCGATCTTCTGGTACGACTATGAAACCACCGGCATCAACCCACGCAGCGACCGCCCGCTGCAGGTCGCCGGGATTCGCACCGACCTTGACCTCAATGAGATAGGGCCGCCGGTCAACCTCTATTGCCAGCCCAGCGAGGATATCCTGCCGCACCCGGCGGCGTGCATGATCACTGGCATTACCCCCGGCCAACTGGCAGAAAAAGGCCTGGCCGAAGCCGATTTCATGACGCGGGTGCATGCCGAGCTGGCGGCCCCCGGCACCTGCGGCGCGGGTTACAACACCCTGCGTTTCGACGATGAAATGACTCGCTACAGTTTGTATCGCAACTTTTTCGACCCTTATGCGCGGGAATGGCAGGGCGGGAACAGTCGTTGGGACTTGATCGATGTGATGCGCACGGCTTATGCGCTGCGTCCCGACGGCATCGTCTGGCCCGAGCAGGACGGGCGCGTGACCCTCAAGCTGGAGCGCTTGACGGCGGCCAATGGGATCGACCATGGCCAGGCTCACGAGGCCTTGGCCGACGTGCGTGCCACCATCGCCTTGGCGCGCCTGGTCCGGGACAAGCAACCCAAGTTGTACGAGTGGTTGTTTCAACTGCGCAGCAAGCAGCGGGTCATGGATCAAATCCGCCTGTTGCAGCCTATGGTGCATATTTCCGGGCGTTTCTCCGCCGAACGCCATTACCTGGGAGTAGTCCTGCCGCTGGCGTGGCATCCGCGCAATCGCAACGCGTTGATTGTCTGTGACCTGGGGCTCGACCCGCAGGGGTTGCTGGACCTGGATGCCGAAACCCTGCGCCAGCGTCTGTATACCCGACGCGATGAGTTGGCCGAAGGTGAGTTGCCGGTGCCGCTCAAACTAATACACATCAATCGTTGCCCGGTGGTTGCGCCGCTGAGTGTGTTGCGGGCACAAGACCAGCAGCGCTTGAATCTGGACATGAGTGAATATCAGGCCCGGGCACTGCGGCTAACTGACGCACAGGAACTTTGGCAGGATAAATTGCCAGCGATTTATGCCGAAGAAGATTTCGCTGCCAGCACCGACCCGGAGCAACAGCTCTACGATGGTTTTATTGGTGATCGGGATCGGCGTTTATGTGAACAAGTCCGGACTGCGGAGCCTGCGCAATTAGCACGCCAGCAGTGGCCTTTTGATGATCATCGTTTGCCGGAATTATTATTTCGCTACCGTGCCCGTAACTTTGCGTACACCTTGGATGATGAAGAGCAACAACGATGGAAACTATTCTGTCAGCAACGCTTGTCAGACGCGGATTACGGTGCGCCCAATACCCTTGAGAGTTTCAATAAGGCCAGGCTTGAGTTGGACGTTAGTGCTACATCGTTTCAGCGACAGGTACTGGATGAATGGCAGGAATATGCTGACGCTTTACGCCAGCGCCTGAGCCTGTAATCGGCGTTTGATAAAAAACGCACAATAAAAAACGCCAGCGAGCTGGCGTTTTTTATTGTGCCGTAAATCAGGTGAGGACCTGGCGAGCCTTAGCCCAGCAGGGTAGCCCAGCCTTCAACCACGTCACCGCCCCACTTGGCTTTCCACTCTTTCAGAGTCTTGTGGTTGCCACCTTTGGTTTCAATCACTTCGCCGTTGTGCGGGTTTTTGTATTGTTTGACCTTGCGCGCGCGCTTGGTGCCGGTAACTTTTACCGCGCCGCGTGGTGCTTTAACTTTCGATTCCGGATCCAGCAGCGCGATGATGTCACGCAGGGATTTGGAGTACTCACCCATCAGGGTGCGCAATTTGCCTTCGAATTCCAGCTCGGTTTGCAGTTTGTCGTCTTGGGACAGGTTCTTCAAACGGGCTTGCAGCTCTTTGATAGCTTCTTCGGTGGCACGGTATTCGTTGATCAGGGACATGAGGACTACCTTATGCGGGGCGCTGAGGGACAGGGATAGTGGCCTAATAATAGTCAGACAGTTTCCCCAAGTAAACATTTAAGCTCGGTTTTATGTAATTTACTTTGATTGATTGTAGGGAAGGTTGGGCGTGAGTGCATTATTTAGTGCGTACAACCGGCTAAAGATATTCTCGGCGGCCGCAAAAACTGAGTGCAACACCTCACCCTCCGGTAAGGTGCCGCCATGT
>NZ_JAHIDY010000037.1:0-61632 GCF_018732265.1 Pseudomonas sp. TAE6080 | reverse complement strand
CCAGATCGACGCCGGAATTGTCCGCCTTGACGCGAACTTTCACGTTGTAATCGACCACTCGTTTGACTGCGACGAGGACTTTCATAATTGATCTCTCAGTGTGAAAAAAACGGCTTTCAAGCGGCATCAAGCAAGGCGGCATAGGCCTTGAGGTGATAGTCATCGTCACCGAACTGATGGCTGAGCATCACCAGACGCTTGGCGTGGTGCGCCAAGGAATATTCCCACGTCATGCCAATCCCGCCATGCAGCTGGATCGCCTGTTCGGCAATACTGCGCGCGGCCCGGGTGACGATGAACTTGGCGGCGGCCAGGGTCCGGGTGCGTTCAAGGCTGTGCGCTTCGTCGCAGCAGCACGCGGCCAGGATAGCCATGCTGGTGGCCTGTTCCAGTTCGGTGCGCATGTCGACCATACGGTGCTGCAGCACCTGGAACTGACCAATGGCCACACCGAACTGCTGGCGCGTCTTCAGGTATTCCAGGGTCAGGCGACAAGCTTCCTGCATGCTGCCCAGGGCATCCGCGCACTGTGCGGCAATCGCTCGCCCTTGTTGATAACGCAGCGCTGCCAGGGCCTGGCCTGGTTCACCCAGTACCTGATCGGCAGAGACCTGCACCTTGTCCAGGTACAGGTCGCAGGCTTTGCGGCCATCGACCGTAGGATAAGTGCGGCGCTCGACACCGGCGGCCTGGGGATCAATCAGGAACAGGCCAATGCCCTGCTCATCACGGCTCTCACCGCTGACCCGTGCGCTGACCAGCATCAAGCCGGCCTGATGCCCACCTATCACCACGGCTTTCCTACCGGTCAGCGTCCAGCCCTCGGCCGTCTGTTCGGCACGGGTCTGCACATCGTTGAGGTGGTAGTGGCTCTGGGGTTCTGCAAAGGCCGTGGCCAGCAGCAATTGACCGCTGACCACTTGTTGCAACAGGTCTTGCTGGGCCGGGCTGCCGAGTTGCATCAGCAACCCTCCCGCATAAATCACCGATTCCACATAAGGTTCCAGGCACAAGCCACGACCGAACTCAGTCATCAACAGCATCGTGTCGACACCGCCCCCGCCAAAACCACCCAGGGCCTCGGGAAACGGCACTGCCGTCAACCCCAACTCACCCAGTTGCTGCCAGAAGGCAAGGCTGAAGCCCGCATCGCTCTGGGCATACTGCTCACGCGCCTCGAAGCTGTAGGCATCACGTACCAGGCGTGTCGCCGTGTCTTGCAGCATTTGCTGCTCTTCGGTCAGTTTGAAGTCCATGGTCAGAGCCCCTTACAGTTCGAGAATCATCTTGGAGACGATGTTTTTCTGAATTTCGTTGGAGCCGCCGAAGATCGACAGCTTGCGCAGGTTGAAATACTGGCTGGCCAACGCCACGCTGTAATCGGCGTGCAGGGGTTCGCCCGGGTAATCCAGGTCCAACTCTTCTTCCAGGAACGGCAACGCGTACGGCCCGATCACCTTGCGCAGCAAGTGGCTGATCGCCTGGCGGACTTCAGTGCCCTTGACCTTGAGGATCGAACTTTCTGCCCCCGGCACTCCGCCGTCCTTGGCCGCAGCCAGGGTGCGCAGCGTGCTCATTTCAGTGGCCATGAGTTGCATCTCCACCTCCGCGACCTGGGCGCGAAACAGCGGGTCGTCGAAGATCGGCCGACCCTCGCTCATCTGCTTGCGGGCAATGCGCTTGAGGTGGGCCAGCGCGGCCTTTGACGCGCCGATCCCCGCCAGGCCCGTGCGCTCATAGGTGAGCAGGTATTTGGCGCACGTCCAGCCGTGGTTTTCTTCGCCAACCAGGTTCTGCACCGGCACCTTGACGTTGTCGAAGAACACCTCGTTGACCTCGTGCTCACCATCCAGGGTGATGATCGGCCGCACACTGATGCCAGGGCTGGTCATATCGATCAGCAGGAAGGAAATACCCCGCTGCTTCTGCGCCTGCGGGTCAGTACGCACCAGGCAGAAAATCATGTTGGCGTGCTGGCCCAGGGTGGTCCAAGTCTTCTGGCCATTGACGATGTAATAGTCACCCTCGCGCACCGCTCGGGTTTTCAGCGAGGCCAGGTCAGAACCGGCGCCGGGCTCCGAGTAACCCTGGCACCACCAGTCCTCGCCGCTGAGAATGCGCGGCAGATAGTGGTCTTGTTGCTGTGGCGTGCCGAACTTGATCAGCACCGGGGCCACCATGTTGACCCCAAACGGAATGCTGCGCGGCGCACCCACCAGCGCGCATTCCTCTTCGTAAATGTGCTTCTCTACCGCGCCCCAGCCAGTCCCCCCAAAGGCCACTGGCCAATGAGTGGCATACCACCCCTGCGCGTTCTGGATTGCCTGCCAGCGCAAGTGATCATCCTTGGACAAGGGTTTGCCCAGGCGCACCTTATCAGCCAGGTCCTGGGGCAGTTTGTCCTTGAGGAAGGACCTGACTTGATCGCGAAACGCCAGTTCTTCAGCGGTAAAATGAATATCCATGTGTTTCTCCAAGCCGTTGATAGACCGTGAAGCAGGCCGTTATGAGTCCAGTTTCCAGTCGGCGAAACGCCGCCCTTCTGCCGCCAGCTGTTCCAGGAGTGGCGCCGGCTCCCACCAGGCGCCGAAGCGTTGGTGGAACTCGCGAATACGGGCCAGCACCTTGTCCAGTCCGAGGCTGTCGGCATAAAACATCGGGCCTCCCCGCCAGGCGGCAAAACCGTAGCCGTTGAGGTAGATCACATCGATGTCGCTGCTGCGTCGGGCGATGCCTTCCTGGAGGATTTTTGCGCCCTCGTTGATCAAGGCGAACACGCAGCGCTCGACAATGTAGTCATCGCTCAAGCCGCGGCGCTCGATGCCTTTCTCGCGGGAAACAGCTTGCAGCAACGGCAACAGTTCAGGGTTGGGCTCGGGACGGCGGGAGCCGGGGGCGTAGCAGTAGAAGCCCTGGCCGGTTTTCTGGCCGAGCATTCCGGCCGCGTACAATTTGTCGAGGACATCGGGCAGCGGGTAATTCGAGGGCAGCGTGGCGCGCTGGCGTTGGCGAATGCTCCAGCCAATATCCAGCCCGGACAGATCGCGCATGGCATTCGGGCCCATGGCCAGGCCGAAGTTGCGCAAGGCACCATCAACCTGCTCCGGGGTAGCGCCCTCCTCCAGCAAGAACTCGGCCTCGCGGCCATACTGGAAGATCATCCGGTTGCCGACAAAGCCATCACAGACGCCCACCACCACGGCAATCTTGTTCAGCCTCTTGCTCAGTTGCATGACCGTGGCCAACACCTCAAGACCGGTGTGCCGACCGCGTACGACTTCAAGCAGACGCATGACGTTGGCCGGGCTGAAAAAATGCAGGCCCACCACGTCTTCTGCCCGTGAAGTGAAGCCGGCGATAACGTCCAGGTCCAGTGACGAAGTATTGCTGGCAAGGATCGCGCCGGGCTTGCACACCTGATCCAGGCGTTCGAACACCTGGCGCTTGACCTCCAGGCTTTCAAACACCGCCTCGATCACCAGGTCGGCAGTGGCCAGTTCGCTGTAGTCCACCCCGCCATGCAGCAGTGCCAGGCGCTGCTCCATCACGGCAGGGCTCAAGCTGCCACGGGCGACGCTGGCTTCGCAGGTTTCTCGGGCGCGTTGTAATGCCCGCTGCAGGGCGGGCTCGTCGACTTCCATCAACATCACGGCAATACCGGCGCTGACAAAACTCAAGGCGATGCCCACGCCCATGGTGCCACCACCGATCACCCCGACGCGCTCAATGGCACGCACGGGTGTGTCCTTGGGCAAGTCGTCGATATGAGCGCATTGGCGCTCGGCAAAAAAACCGTGTACCAGGGCCGCACGCTGCTCGGAAGCCAGGCATTCCTGGAACAGTGCGCGCTCGCGTTGCAAACCTTCGGCCAGCGGCAACAAGGTCGCCGCTTCTACGGCGGCGACACAACGGGGTGGTGAAAAGAACCCCGGCAAACGCTTGGCGACGTCGGCACGCTTGGCAGCGATCAATGCGCCGTTGTCGACGCCCTTGAGTGCCGCAGCCTGCTCGCCGGTACGCCGTACGCCCAGGCCGCTGTCCAGTATCCGTTGAGCAAAAGCGATTCCGGCGGCGCGGGGATCACCGTCAAACAGCTCATCGACAATCTGATGTTCCCGGGCTTGAAGGGCATTGATGGGCTGGCCTGAGACAATCATCTCCAGCGCCTTGGCCACCCCCGCCAAACGAGGCAAGCGCTGCGTGCCACCCGCCCCCGGCAGCAACCCAAGCTTGACCTCCGGCAGGCCGACCTTGGCATCGCGGCGCGCGATTCGATAGTGACAACCCAGGGCCATTTCCAGACCGCCGCCCAGGGCCGTGCCATGGATCACCGCAACGCAGGGCTTGTCGCTTTGTTCGTAGGCGTTGACCACTTCCGGCAGGCTCGGCGCCTGAGGTGGTTTGCCGAACTCCTTGATATCCGCCCCGGCAATGAACGTGCGACCGCTGCACAGCAACACCAGCACCTTGGCCTGCGTGTCGATCTGGGCCTGGTGCAAGGCCCGCAGCAAGCCTTCACGCTGGGCCTGGCCAAGGGCGTTGACCGGCGGGTTGTTGAGGGTGATCAGTGCAACCTCGCCTTGACGCTCGTAGTTGACGCTGGAATTCATCTGAGCCTCGACACATTGTTTTTATTGGAATCATATTCCGCGCTGCGGAACACACGAATCGATATTATCAAAGAGACATGTTTTGGCAAACGGTTTATGGAAAGATCTCCGATTAAAAAAAAGCTGACACCTTGGAGGGTGTCAGCTTGGTCAGCGGGAGAACTTGAAGGCTCAGGCGTCAGCCGCTGGCACCTGCCGGCCAGGCACCACCACGGCAGGATCCTTGGGTGCCCAGCTTTTCAGGCGCTCCAGGCTCTCGCGGTAGGAGCGCAGGCCGGCCATCAAAATCACCACCGCCAGCACCAGGGAGATGCCGGTAACCACGGCCAACGAGTAACCCAGCGCCGAATCACTGCCAAACACGTAATCCGTACCCAAGGCTACGGCGGTCGGGCCGATACCCAGGCCGATCAGGGTCACGGCAAACTGATAGAGCGCCGATGCCTGCCCGCGCATCGGGCTGGGCACGACTTCCTGGACCGCCAGGGGGCCGACACCGAACGGCATGCTCACGGTAAACACGTGAAATGCCATCAGCACCAAGGCCAGGTTCTTGTCGTCAACCAGGTAGCCCAGGTTCGACGGCAATGTCAGCACTGCGGCAAGGATCGCGATGCGCAGTGGGGCGTCCCGATGACCGCGTTTGACCAGCCAGTCACACAGGCGCCCACCCAGCAGCAGGCCAAGGGAGCCGCAGATCGCCAGCATGCTGCCGTAAATCACCCCGACTTGCGGCACGCTCATATCGAATGAACGCACAAAGAAAGTCGGGATCCAGGCACTGCTGCCGTAGGCCGTGAAGGTCAGGCAGGCAAACCCGAGGTTGTGGCAGAGCATGGTCCGACGGTTTTTACGCAGGTAGTCGACAAACTCCGAGAACGGCAATTGCAGCCCCGCACCGACTCCTTGACGCACCGGCTCACGCAGCAACAGCAGGCACAATGAGAAGACCACGCCAATGGCGCCAAGAATCAAAAACACCATCTGCCACGGGCGCACGATGCCAATCAGCGGCAACGTCATATCGCCCTGGCTGGTTGCGAAATGCACCGCGACGCCGCCGAGCAACAGCGCCACGCCCGACCCCAGGTAAATCGCCGTCGAGTACACGCTGAAGGCCGTGCCGCGACGCTCGGGAGTGAAGCTGTCGGAAATCATCGAGTAGGCACAAGGCGCCAACGATGCCTCGCCCGCCGCCACACCGATGCGGCAAAAGAGAAACTGCCAGTAACCCTTGGCCATCCCGCACGCGGCGGTCATGCCACTCCACACTAGAATCCCGCACATCAGCAGATTGCGCCGGCTCTTGCTGTCGGCAATCCGCCCCAGGGGAATGCCACAGAAGGTATAAAAGATCGCAAACGACAGGCCCATCAGCAGGCTCATCTGGGTATCGCTGATGTCCATGTCCTGACGAATGGGCCCCACCAGCAGATTGAGAATCTGCCGGTCCACGAACGATAAAACGTAGGCCAGCATCAGCACACTGACGGTGAACCAGGCGCGTACACGTGATGGATAAAGTGTGTTCTTCATAGCCGCTACGACCTCATTGTTGTTATGGACCCGCCCGGAAGGCTGTCATCGACTCGACTACAGGAGTGGCAAGGTGTAACTGACGATCAGGCGGTTATCGTCCAGGTCACTGCCAAAGTGATTCATGCGCAGGGACGAGTTACGCCACTTCACCCCCAGGTTTTTCAACGTGCCGCTCTGGAATACGTAGGCGATATCGGTATCGCGCTCCCATTCCGAACCGGTCGGCTTGCCAGCACCCAGTTCAATCCCGCTGCCATAGATGTAGCGGGTCATGAAGGTCAGGCCCGGGATACCGATAGCGGTGAAGTTGAAGTCGTAGCGCGCCTGCCAGGACTGCTCGTCCCGATTGGCAAAGTCGTTATTGGAAACAAAGTTGGGCAGGAAGGCATCGGCGCCATGGATATAGGCGTAGCCGGTGTCGCCACTCATTTTCTGATAGGCCAGGCCAAAGGCATGACCGCCCAGGGTGTAGGTGAACATCGCCGCCAGGGCCGTGTTGTCGATATTGCTGTTGCCCTGGTTAGTCGACCTTGCGTAGCGCACGTCACTCTTGAGCGACTGCCCTTCGCCCAGTGGCAATAGATGCAACAGGCTGAAATTGTGCTGGCGATAAAAACTGTCGAGCTCACCGTAGAAGTAATTGCCGCTTAACTGGTTGCTCCACTTGTAACCGACACCGGCAAAGTTGAACTCATCGGTGGTCGCGCCCTTGGTCACACGAATGCCCTTGGCGTTGGCCACTGACGGCGTCAGGTCTTCCCGGTTGGTCGAATCGCGCTGGGTCACCTGGCGGATCTGGCCCGCATCGACGGTCACATTGGCGAACTCCTGGGAATTCAAATGCACACCCTCGAACGTTTGCGGCAACAAACGCGTGTCATTGAATTGCACCACCGGCAAACGCGGATGCAGCGTACCGATCCTGAGCAGGCTCTTGGACGCTCGCACCTTGGCAGTCAGGCCAAGGGCGCCACTTTCATCGACTGAACGGCCATCTCGTTGACGAGGCAACAAACCGGAACCGGCGCGATCATGGCTGGAGTCGAGCTTCAAACCGGCCAAACCGATCGCATCCAGCCCAAAGCCGACAGAGCCTGCAGTGAACCCTGATGCGTAGCGCAGCAAAAAGCCCTGAGCCCACTCTTCTTGCTTGGACTGAGTGGTGCTGGCCTGGCTGTAGTCGCGATTGATGTAGAAATTGCGCAGCTCAACGCTGGCCTTGCTGTCCTCGAAAAAACCAGCCTGCGCCGATGCTGACAGGCCAATTTGCCCAATGGAAAACAGCAGACACGTGGCAATAACGCGGGAATGGCGCTCCATGATGCAGCCCTATTTTTGTTGTTATGTGTGAAGCTCCTGCGGCGCCTTGCCAGGGGCAAAGGCACGCTACAGCTTTTATAATTCAATCGGTTTCGCTGTGCGAAATCCTATTTTGAATTAACAACAAAATATAAGCATTTCGCGAAATTGAAGTAAAGCGCTGCCAGGAAAACAAAATCGCTTAATGGGTAAGTGATTGTTTTATATTTATTATTTTTAATAAAAGCCTGGTCGTCATTTGATCGAGCATTTCGCCAGGCAAAACACTCACCGAAAATCATCAGAACACGGCAGCCAAACCTGGAAAGAAGGCTTTAGAAGATGGCGGCTGCCTTGGACGTCTTTCTAAGCGTCAAGTGGAGATCGTGCTTTGATTGATGGTCAGGTTTCGACTTTGGATGATGTCGGTGCCCCAAACTTTGTTGGGTTCTACGACATCGAACGGGCGTTTCAGCAGGCTGGGTAAGGTGACCGCTGGCTACCGCTGTACATTTCAGGGCGTCGTCGACACCCAGCAGACAGGCAATCTGCTCCTGAACCTCTTTAGTATCTGATGCGGCCACTCGATCATGGCATAATGATATCTATGGCGACTTGGAGTCGCCTGAAACCTGATAAAGCCCAGACCGATAAAGGACTTACGATGCACTCTCGCATTAAGATGTTTGTAGCTAGTATTGGCTTCGCTTTCCTCACCGGCTGCGCATCCGTGCCAATGGGCGCCCCTGATGCGGACGCCAAGCTCAAGACCTTCTCAGCCCCCCCACAGGACCAAGCCGGACTGTACATTTACCGGGATAGCTTCGCAGGACAGGGCTTGAAGAAGACTGTGACTGTGGATGGCAAGGCGATTGGAGAGACAGCTAACCGCGTTTACTTCTACCGACTTGTAAACGCTGGTAGTCATACGATTGGTACAGAATCAGAGTTCAGCGATAACCTGATCAACCTAGTCGCTGTAGGTGGAAAGAACTACTACATACGTCAGTCAATAAAGATGGGGGTGTTCGTAGGTGGTGCCAGCCTCACTGTCGTCCCTGAAGCTGTAGGTCAAGCACACCTGCAAAAATGCGAGCTGGCAGCTTCGCAGTAACGTCGCGAGATAATCCTGTGGGCACATTCGCAGAGCTCACAGGACGCCTTACCTCTGATTCACAGCCTGTATAGCTGATGCTTTCAAACTATGTCCCCATTGAATAGGTCGCCAGACAACTTGGCCATGACGATACGACGATGGTGAGAAAGCACTATGGGCAGTGGCCCCCCAATGATACGAAGATCATGGCGGGGATCATGTCGAACATGTTGGGATTTCGAAACTAGACTTCGCTGTGCAGCCACAATCTCTCTAATTCGTCATTTCATGAGAGCAACGACCCTGCTTCTTTACATGACGATACGCCCCCATTCCCAAAGAGTATTTCATGTCTCGCAACTTTGTTTCAGAAGCAGATGCTGCGATTGCGCTGGACCTTGCGCTACGCGTAGAAAGCGGTCACTTACGACGCGCCGCTGCATTCAATCTCCTAACGACTACGTACCAGTTCGCACCACACACCGCCAACGCTTACTTGAATTGCTACCCACATCTACGTCGCGGTACACCTTGGAAAGCAACGGTATCTGTGAACGCTGTCCGAGTGATGCTCGAAACTATCGCTACTGGTGGAGCAAATGATTTGCTCACTGCCCTTCAGTCCGTAAAAGGTCACTTGGAATACTTTGCTGGTCGTGGCAAAACACTTATCGCTCTACAAGCCCTACTCCAAGAGTTCCAGTTGCAGCTCGCACATACGGCTCAAGTTCTTCAGTCCGAACTTGATCTTGAGAGTCGAGTACGTGCATCGTCTTTGGATGATCCCGCACTTCGACGCCAGCGGTTGGCGCTCGCCACAAAAAAACCAAAACGTTCCGTACGTATCGTCCACGACTACTATCGCAACGCTGACGTCGTCGTAGAGGTTCTTGACCGAGCTCAAGGTGTTTGTGAAGACTGCGGTGAGCCAGCGCCCTTTCACCGGCGATCAAATGGCACCGCATACCTTGAGGTGCATCATTTAATTCGCTTGGCAGATAACGGTGATGACTCGGTAGAGAACGCAATGGCCCTCTGTCCGAACTGTCACAGGCGCATGCATTTTGGATGATCAGAACGTTGAGAGCGAACAGGTGTTTGATCGAAGTGCAGGGAGTATTTAATCGGCGCCTGCCCTAAAAATGCCCTAACTTGAACGCCAGAAACGAAAAAGCCCCCGTAATCAATAACAATTACGGGGGCTTTGTCTTGTTCAATAATGGCGGAGAGATAGGGACTTTCCGAATCGCCCCCTCAAGCCCTTTAAAATCAATGACCACAAGGATTTCAGGCCATTTTGCTACAAATTTTTGCTACAAATCCAGACCAAAACCAGCTACCTTTTCGCCATCAAACCTCACCCGGTCAGGGAAGAAAATGGCAAGCGAAAACCTCGTTTTACGGTCAGGCACTTGGCACGTCCGCCTAAGCGTTCCCAAGGACGTTCGGCACGTCTTGAACCAAAGCGAGTTCACCGAATCGCTCAAAACCGGCAGCAAGCCAGAAGCCCAGATGAAGAAATTGGCGTTTCTACACATGTGGAAGCAAGCCATCACTAACGCTCGGCAACTCGTTGCGGGACCACCCCCCGCTCAATTGCCCGAAACGTCGTACAGCATCTCCAAGATGATTGCGACGAACCAAGAACACGGGCTACTCAGCCTTGTCATGCCAAAAAACGCCAACGATGTTGACCCGAGGTTCAGTCAGAGCGTCTTGGACGAACTCGGAAGCTACATCATAGACATCATTTTACAGGGTCAAAAATGGACCAGTCCCAAAGAAGCACACGAAGCTAACTTTGACCTATACGGCCAAAGACCTTTCCGCGAATACCAAGCTTTCAAAGAAAAATGGTATGAATTGGGTGAAAATATCCCGCTCGAACGAAAGATTGAGCGATTTAATGACTACATCCGCCTACAAAAAACCGTAGAGCATTACGAGATTACCGCAGGGCAAACCATCAGCGTCACCAGCATCGAAGAAATTAGGTCAATTCTCGACAACCCAAGCAACTACAAAATAAAGTCACCTATCACGACTAACAGAATAGCCTCATTTGAAGCGTATCAGACTAACACCAAGGGCATTATACAAAAGACGATAGATACGCAGGCAAATCGCTTGAAATTGATGAATGCTTGGCTTGAGGCAGAGCAACGCGACCTCAACCACGAAAGCATTGCCAGCTATCTTGATACGCTCGACCTTTCCATTAAGACTAAAAAGCAATACCTATTCGCCGGGTCAAGTTTTTGGAAATGGGCTATTAAGCACGACGAAAATTTTAAAAAGTTGCACCGCGACCAGCAATCCCCCTTTGAAAAGCACGATTTCCCAGTCAACCGCAGCAAAAGGAACGATGGATCAATGGAAAGGAAGGCATTCACACCGGAAGACGTTACAAAGCTCTATGAAGCCGCACAAGCCACCAAAAACCGCGACACCCTCACCGACCTTATCCTATTAGGTGCATACACCGGGGCACGCATTGAAGAGCTTTGCCAGCTTCAAGCACAAGATATCGTGAGCGAAGAAGGGATTAAATGCTTCTACTTCTACGATGGAAAGACTGCCGCCAGCGAGCGACACACGCCAATACATCCGGCGATACAGGAAACCGTAGAAAGGTTGATCCGTAGTTCAAAAGACGGTTTCTTGATTAGCTCCCCTGCAGGAAATAAATACGGAAACCGCTCCGATGCACTCAGTAAACAGTTTGGCAGATTAAAAACCACTCTTGAATATAACGGCCAATACGTTTTCCATAGCTTCCGCAAGACCGTTATCACGCAATTACAACGTGCAGACGTGCCCGGAATACTCATTGCCTCAATCGTCGGACATGAGACAGGAACAGTCACATTTGACGTATACAGTGCAGGGCCAAGCCCAAAGCAAAAACACGACGCACTATCAAAACTAAAATACAAGCTAAAAATCTAAAACCAAAAGCGTTACACATTAAAATTCACAGCAACAATTAAAGGTTCCTAAGCTCTTACCTACCAGAAGAGCTTTTGACCTTTCTAAATGACCATCTTTTTTACAAATCGCCTCGCATAACGCACTCCCCTGCACCCGCCTCATGTATACGCACGAACACATACACAACTAACACACATCGACAAAAACAATCAACACTATCATGCTTGCTATACACAACTTATATGGTTCAATGTATGCATATAGTCCAGTTTTCCAAAGAGCCCCTTAGAAACATACCTGCTATGTTAACCATCCCACTTTTGCTACGCAAAAGATGTGACGGTTAACGCAGGTGCCTAGTCGGCAGGACAGAAGCAAAAGCCAAGAGCAAAAACAAACCCACCACTGAGGATAAAATGAATGACACCAATTTGCAGACAATCACACTGACCAAAAGAGACAGGAACTATTCCAACCTCAAGGGGCTGGACAGTTCGCTGAAACACTCGCTTAGACTGGACCAAAACGAGTATGACGACTTTGAATTCAACCCCAATCCAGACCACCCAAATATCGCCATTGTAGGTGGCGTTGAACAGGTATTAACAAGGGAATTGGCCGAGCAATTGCTGGCCGACTTCAACGACCAACTACAAACCAAACTCAAAGCAACAGAAGCGACTGACGAGATAGCAGCAGAGAAAGAAAAGCTCCGAAAACTAAAATCGAAGCTGGTCAAATTCATCAACGCAACCGAACCGACTGAGATAAAAGAATACGTCACATCGGTAATGGAAGGAGAAAGGCCGTTAGTAGTCCAAGACTACGCCGCCCTACTCAATCAGCACAAAATCAGCCGTATATCCCAGCGAATCGACCTCTTAGAGAACTACACCACAAAGAAACAAGAGATCGAGCAAAACGCACCAGAACGAGCCGTATCAAAGACGGTCAACAGGGTTAAAGAAATCATCCTTGTGATCCCCGAACCCAATAAATTGGCAATCACAAAGGGATACACAGACCTTTTGCAGAAAGCCATGCACCAGTTCTACCAAAAGAACTTCCCCAACAACGACATTCTATTTTCGTTCAGTCACTTGGACGAAACCACAAACCATGTCCACGCCTTCCTTGACCTTCAAAATACAAAAACTGGGAAATATGATTTTTCTGCCCAAGAATTTGAATTCGCATCACAATACTATGCGAGGAATAAAGCTCACCTTGACAAAATATCTGAGCCACCAATATTAGAAGACTTCAAACTTCCCAACCGTAGCGAAGAAAAGCAAAACCATAGGTTTATCCGAGAACGCGAGTCATGGAAGTCAAAAGTAATGCAGGCAGCCTTTTATGAACACTTTAACGGATTAGCCGCTGCATATGGATTACAAGCAAAATTCCTACCTAAAACCAAGGAAAAACAAGAATTTCTAAGCAAGATTGAGCAGGAAGCCAAGAAGCCCAAGAGCGAGCGAAGCCATAACTATTACACCAGACAAGTAGAAAAACTTGAGCAGGAGCTTACACAGAAGAAAGAAGAGCTGACCGAGCAAAAGACGACTGCCGTCAGACTTAATACCACGATAAGCAACCTTCAAAATACTATTTCAACATACCAGAATACAATCCAAAATTTAGAGATGCACGCCACGGAGCAGCAGAAAGAAAATGCGAAGCTCGACCACGATAGGCAAATACTGTCCGAGGACATAACCAAGAAGACAAACAAAACCGAAGAGCTTAGGGTAAATTTCAAAACCGCCAAAGAAAAAATGACCAAGGAACTACGCGAGCTAAGGAAGAAAATAGAAGAGGATACCGAAAGAAAATCAGTGTTAGAAAGAGCAATTAAGGTCTACGAGGTAGAGTTAGAACCATTAATCAAGAAATTTGACATTCTCGTTGACAGAATACTTGAAGCTAAGAGGCTCGATGAAAATCCAGAGCAATATTACCAAAGGCTTAGAGAAAACACCTATAAAATGGCAAGCCGGTTGGGTTCCGAGAAGCGAAAGGATTACCTATTTAATGTCGGAGAACAACTAAAAGAGCAAGGATTAGACCATGTTAAAGTGGAGCTTGGATTGACAGAAAAAGTAAAACTTTGGGCATCCGACACCTTCACAAAAAAACAAGTGGTTGAATTTGATAAAGAGGAAGCCCTGCAGGCAAAAGAAGCCAGAAGGCGAAGATTGCTAAAGCTCAAACCGCCAAGCCCATTCCAAGACCCTTACGACCCCTATCAATAGCCGCAATATAGCGGCTTTATAGCCTCTATCCCCTTCAACGCCATTCTTGGATTGATGGCATCTCAATGGTAGAATGCCAGCATTGAACGCAACGGATATGCCAATGAAAATCCGCACCCATTACGATAACTTAAAAGTTTCACGGGACGCCCCTCCAGAGGTTATACGTGCAGCTTACAAGTCGTTAACACAGAAATACCACCCTGATCGTAACCCCGATCCGCAAGCAGCTAAAATTATGCTGCATCTCAATGAAGCATATGAGGTTCTCTCTGATCCAGAAAAACGAGATAACCATGATAAATGGATAAGATTTGAAGAATGGAAAGCTGCTCATAGAGTTGATCCAAAAAAAGAACAGCCACAGCCACAGCCACAGCCACAGCCACAGCCACAGCCACAGCCACAGCCACAAGCATCGGCCTCTTCAGATAAATGGCGGGAAAAAAAGCCGGTAGAACCCATCAGTTCAAAAAAAAAACCGTTTCAATGGTCAAGGACAATACTACCTTTATTGATACTTCTAGGTTGGGGGTACACGCTTACTCCAACAGATATGAAAAATAAGATTGCCGGATACTGGGATCACTTTTTAGATTATAACAATTCTAAAGCAACAACAGAAAATAGTGAAACTACGAAAACATCGCCATTTCAGCAAGCATATAATTTAACACCGGAAGAAAGTAAAAAGCTTTTAACACAAACTAATATCAAACCAACGGGCACTACAGGCACTCAAGCACCGACTGTTAAAGCTCCTACAAAGCCAACAGTTCCTACCATGTGCTCTCCTGAAATGACAAAAGCCCCTAATGGACAGGCTTGGCCCGCTCGTGCTGCCTATGTAGGGCCGATTACTAGAGCCAATGGTTATTCGACTATTACGATTGACAATGGTAAGGGCAACTCAAACATTTACATTAAGCTTGCTCGCCCTACTGATGGAAAATCTTCTGGAATCCGAGAGGCGTACATTCCAGCAGGGAGCACATTCAAAATGAATAAAATTGAACCGGGCAACTATGTAATTAAATACAAAGACATTAAGAATGGGTGCAATTCAAAGTCAGACCCTTTTGACGTTGAGCAAATCCAAACAGCTCAAGGCATTCAATATAGCGATATATCCCTGACAATCTACACAATGCTCAACGGAAATATGGACTTCGAGAGGCTACCAGAAAATGCGTTTTGAGTTCTCAAATACCAGTTTGAGAAATGCTATTATATTCACTCTAACGATTTTTATCTTGGCAATCTCCTACAACCTATTCATAACTCCGAGAAATTTTGAGGATTGTGTTTTATATAACGCAAAAAATGGAGGCAGCAAATTTCACGCCCAAATAGCCTACAACATGTGCAAAAGAAAATTCCTCAAAGAATAAAATAGAAAAGCCCGCAAGCAAGCGGGCTTTTTTACCAACCAAGTTTGACAAACCTTGAAAGTGTGGCAACTTGAAGGAAGCAGAAAAAGAAAACCACCCTGCAAGGTGGCGAAGGATACTACAATAAAATTTTAAAAAACCTCAATCAACACAACCATTTAATCATCATAAAAATTATTGTCAAGTTATCTCCCAAGGTTTTCTTTTTCTAATTAAATAACTAGAAGAGGATAACAATGGGATGCATAAAACTATTTGAGGACTACTTACCAAAGAGGCCTTACCACACCGATGATTTAACCAGCGGTTTAAAAATAAACAAAAAAGAAAAAGCAAAGCTTGCAAGACTTGTTCAGCCCAATGGGCCTACGCATAGATATTGGATGGTTTTTGACTTAGACCGTACCGATGCTGGTATGCACTGGGATAACGTAGGGGCACCAGCTCCAAATCTAATCGCTCGAAATCCGGCCAATGGGCACGCTCATTTGCTCTACCTGCTACAAACCCCTGTAAGGACTGCTATGGACGGCAAAACAGCCCCTTTACGCTACGCTGCGGCCATCGAGGCGGGATTGCGTAACCGTCTAGGAGCAGACAGAGGCTATTCCGGGTTGATCTGCAAGAACCCGATCAATTCCCACTGGATTGTTACCCAATGGAAGGCCGATCCATACACGTTGGACTACTTGGCCGACTACGTTGATTTAACGCCGGAAAAGGCTAAACAGACCGTTGTAGAGGAATACGGGTTGGGCCGTAACTGTATGCTTTTCGATGAACTCAGGGCGTGGGCCTACAAGGCAATCCGTCAGGGCTGGCCTGACTACAACCAATGGCTAAACGCTTGCCTAGACCGTGCCACTGGCTACAACGTTAATTTTACTACGCCATTGGACATTTCCGAAGTAAAACACACGGCCAAAAGCGTAGCGAAGTGGACGCATAGAAACTTTACCCGTGGAACCTTTGACGATTATGTCGCCCGAACTCACACAAGCAGAATACAGGCAATAAGAGGTAAGAAAGGCGGAAAAGCAAAAGGTAAAACCAAGAGAGAACGAGGCATTATCTTGCTTGAAGCCGGGGCGTCTATTCAGCAAGTCATGAAGGAGTTAAATGTAAGCAGAGCGACAGCATACAACTGGAGAGAGACTCCGTAACATTATAATCTGTCTAAATAGCCTATATCAGATAATAGCACCCGGCGAGGGTGTTTCTTCGTCCTTTCCCGCCCAACCCCTCCCTTCCTCCCCGCATCCCCCACATATACATACACCGCACCACCGATAGAGATATAACGCACGGAATTGGTCAAAATCGGCCTTCTTCCACTCCGTTGATACAACGACACCAAGCCACCCCACTACACGCCTAAAATAGCCGAATGCGTTACACCTCACAAAGTGCAAAAGCCTATATCAAAACTAGACCCAAATAGCGTTAACCACCCACCCCCTCACTTCCATAGGTTTGGAGATATATCCCCCAACCTATATGTATGTATACATACATATCAAATTCAAAATTCCATCCTGACGATAAGTTCACACTTTTTCAAATTCATCGAAAACGGTGAAAACCATTCACTCGGCTGATGAACGTAAATATCCCGAAAGCGATTTGGGGCAGTAACCGAAAATCGACTTTATACAAAAACTAATTTCTTGAAAAAACGACCATGAAAATTAAACATTTTTATCGGAATTTTTAGATATTTGATTTTTCCAACCACTGAATTATGTCTTATTTATGGCAAAAAAATCCTGTCAATAGCAAAACGAAAATAAATATAAGGTCGAACCTTAACGAGTGAATAGGGTTCAACTATAATCAAATTACTTAGTTGGTTTTTGCAACAAAGCACATCAAAAAATCACCCTCATAAAATCTAAAAATCGCTCCCAGTTTTATTTCACAAAAAAACATGGGTATTGGTCACGTTAAATTTTCAAAAAAACGAAAGTAGCCAATTTCCTACAAGATATATCCCCGAAGCAAAACCTGAAATAGCTGAAGGTTTGGAGATATAACCTTGAAGCATTGACATATCTAAACCCTATGGTATTGGTATTGTATCAACATAGGAATCCTAATTATGAACAAGATGGAATACGCAGGAAAAATAGGCGGTATGATTGGAGGTTTTAAAAGACGTGAGCGTCAAAAGTTTTTAATTATGTTTGTGAAGATAATAGAGATGGACGAGCTTAATGAAGTCCGAATGACCTCCAACCTAGCCAAAAAGCTAATAGTGGCTCTTTCAGGCTACCAATCAATATCTAACGATGCTCTTATCAAAGAGTTTGCTAGAAGCGGGAACAGTGTCAAACAACAGAACCTTGACATGATTGTCCATTCACTAGTAAGACGATGGGAAGATTTTTATAAAGAACAATGGAGAGAAGCAAAAGTAAAAATAGACATTGAAGCAGATGAATACAAGCAATCCATTGTCGAAAAGCTGGACATTAAACTATAAAAACATATAAAACCCCACCTTACATACTTATACCCGTGAAGCTATTTTATTGCTTTGCGGACATAATCATTCCTACACGGTAGGAATTTCCAACCGATATGTATCCTGCCACGATACATACTTATATTTTTGAACCAAAAAATCACCTTCAGGGACATATACCCTACTCCCACAGAGTAAAAAAATCCGCCTGCCATATCACTCAATCTAAAAATCATAACCTTCAAGGAGATATCCCCAAACCTTTAGTCATCACCGGTGATATACTTTAAGCTCGCTTACGGAATTTTTACTTTACCAGAGGTATTTTGGGGCATGAACCTAGCCATGTTATCAGTTCAGGATTTACTCAAGCTCCAAGCAGCCGCTATAGGTGAGCTTAAAGACAGAGGAATTCTTAGAACGCGAAATAACCCCGTTGGCGACTACGCAGAATGGTTAGTTTCTTCAGCCTTAAATTTGAAACTCGCTAGAAATTCAGCAGCAGGTCATGACGCAGAATCCGATGCAGGTCGAAAAATTCAAATAAAAGCCCGACGAGTATCTGCCGATAATAAATCTAGGCAGTTAGGCGTAATACGTAATCTAGAAAAAATGGATTTTCACGAACTTGTAGCTGTGATTTTTAATGAAGCTTATGAGGTCGTTGAAGCCATATCAATTCCTCACTCTGTAATCGCGGAATACAGTACATATAAGCCGCATGTAAATGGCCACATCCTGCATATTCGCGGACCACTACTGTCCGACAAACGTATTCAAAACATCCGTACAGAGTTACAGGCTTCTAACAACAATTACCTCCAAACTAAACAACCATAGGTTTGGAGATATATCTTTAAACCTTTGCTAGCTAACCGTTTCGCTCTCGCAAAATTGACTTTGCTATATCTTGCTCTTCCGTCGTCGCAGAGAAGCTACTTTTTACGATCCTTTGAAGTTCATGGTCATCTTTATCTTCGAATCGCTCCCGTATTTCCTCCCTACGGATCTGCCCTTTTTCTATAATATCGGGCAGTTCTTTAATAAATGCTACGCCTAACCTTCCTGCATAAAGCCCAGTATTGAAGAGTGTTTTCCCTAAAAGTTTTGCTGTCGCGGCTACTTTGTCTTGACCCGACCCCGATGAGAAATCCGACTTCACTTCGTTCCAAGCTTCATCAAGATCATAATACCTTTCGGTATCTGGCTTTTCTTCATCCTCGACCATATTACATATCCTTATGACTAATTACTTCTGCAAAAAATAAAAAGCCACCAAAGTGGCTTAAGCACAAATCAAGACTACCAGAGCGTTAGCCTTTCTTAGCTTGGTTCTCTTTCATTTTCTCAATTGTTTCAGGCAGCTTTTGGACAAATTTAACCCCCAAAAATAAAGCCCCCTTTCCAAGCAATTTTGCTGTCGAGGCGGTTTTATCCAGCGTGCTGCCATGGGAAAAGTCGCCTTTTACTTCTACCCAAGCATCACCCATCATTTTATTCAAGGCAGAATTAAAAGTTGGCTTTGATCCGTTGCTCATAATTTTAGTCCTTCCCAGTGCCGTCACAGGAGGGGCACGGAGCTAGCTTCTGGGAACCCCCACAGGAAGGACAGCTATCAGGGTGACGCCCACCATATTCCAGTGGACACGAAGCTACCCCCTTGCCTTCACACATGTAGCATTGATCTTCCTCGTCATCATCATATCGAGCCATAACAGTTTCCTTCTGCATGCGGTCAGTGATGGCAAAAAAATATCACTTGCCTACCCCGGATGTAAACTCAAAGCACAGGCCGCCAATCAGGAGGATGCGAAGCCTCCACCCGCTTGGCGACCTCGATCAACGTGAAGCAGGAAAACAGATCAGCCCCGCTATCAGGCGTATTTTGCACCACACCCACGACACGCATTATTAAAGACTTTCAGCTCACTGCAGTTTGAGCATTTACGACCCCGACCACCTTTGCCACCGTTTGCAGGTAATGTCATTGTGTGGTGACACTTTGTACATTCCCGACCAGTTGAGGTTTCAAAAAAGGTCTGCTCTTCACAGTTAGGGCATTTTTTACCTGCCATTTCAAGCTCCGCATGTATGTATATATATGTGTGTGTATGTGCTTCGAAGATATCCACATTGGTGGCGATAAGCAACTATATTGCCACTACACCTCCGCAGAGATCTTTTTGCCCCCGCACCTTTGGCGACCCTGATCCAGAACCAAGCAAGGAAGCAGCTCAGAGCCTCATAGAGCCCCCAGAACGTCAGCGATAGGCAAAGGTAGCAGCGGAGGCAAAAACGCTCAGAACGAGCAAGGTAGGCTCAAACGACAGACGAAAAAAATGACGATCTGCAGGTTAGGTTTTTGCTACAAAACCCTGCTACAAATCGTCATTTCTTGATCCTTTTAAATCGTTGATTTATAAGGACTTTTTAATAATGGCGGAGAGATAGGGATTCGAACCCTAGGTACCGGTGAAGGTACAACGGATTTCGAATCCGTCCCATTCGGCCACTCTGGCATCTCTCCAACGGCGCGCATCATAACAGCCTGTTTCGTGGAAGCAAAGCGCCGAAGCAATTTTTTTCCGTGCTATCAGATGCTTGCGTCGATTACAGCGGTACGCCGAGACGGTTGGCGACTTCTTCGTAGGCTTCGATAACGTCACCGAGGCCCTGGCGGAAGCGGTCTTTGTCCATCTTCTTGCGGGTGTCTTTGTCCCACAGGCGGCAGCCGTCCGGGCTGAATTCGTCGCCCAGGACGATGGAGCCGTCGTGGAATACGCCGAATTCCAGTTTGAAGTCCACCAGCAGCAAGCCGGCGTCGTCGAACAGTTTGCTCAGGACGTCGTTGACCTTGAGCGACAGTTCTTTCATGCGTGCCAGTTGCTCAGCGGTGCCCCAGCCGAATGCCACGACGTGGGATTCGTTGATGAACGGGTCGCCCTTGGCGTCGTCCTTGAGGAACAGTTCGAACGTGTAAGGGTTGAGCTTGAGGCCCTCTTCCACGCCCAGGCGCTTGACCAGGCTGCCGGCGGCGTAGTTACGCACGACGCACTCGACCGGGATCATGTCGAGTTTTTTCACCAGGCATTCGTTGTCGCCCAGCAGTTTGTCGAATTGGGTCGGGATGCCGGCCGCTTCGAGTTTCTGCATGATGAAGGCGTTGAACTTGTTGTTCACCATGCCCTTGCGGTCGAGTTGTTCGATGCGCTTGCCGTCGAACGCCGAGGTGTCGTTGCGAAACAGCAGGATCAAGCGGTTGGCGTCGTCGGTCTTGTACACCGACTTGGCTTTGCCGCGGTAGAGTTCTTCACGTTTTTCCATGATGGGCTCCGCTTGGTAAGTAGATGGGCTAGGCGATATGTCGCCAGTCGAGCCCTGAATCTTGATCGGCCAGTTGCAGCCAGTCCGGGTCGCACCCGAGGGTGTCGACAAAACATTGCCGGGCAAGCTGCGGCAGGTTGTTCTTGCTGCTCAGGTGGGCCAGGACCAGGTGTTGCAGGTCTTGCCAGCCCAACTCATACACCAGGTACGCCGCCTGGTGGTTGTTCAAATGTCCCAGTTCGCCGCCGACCCGCTGCTTGAGAAAGTACGGGTAGTGACCGCGCGCCAGCAGGTCACGGCAATGGTTGGACTCGATCATCAACGCATCGAGGTCACGATAGCCTTCGAGCACCTTGGCGCAGTAGGAACCCAGGTCGGTAAGCAGGCCAAAGCGGCGCTCGCCATCACTGAATACATATTGCGTGGGCTCGTGGGCATCATGCGCCACGGCAATCACGTCGATGCTCAAGGCTACGATCTGCAGTTGCTCGCCACCGGCCAGGAAACCTGCGGGTTCAATGGGTTTGCGCATCCCGCGCAAGGTACCGCGACTCAGGTACACCGGAAGATTGTAGCGCCGAGACAGCAAACCCACGCCATGCACGTGGTCGGCATGTTCGTGGGTCACTAGAATCGCGCTCAACTGCGCGGGGTGAACCCCCAGGCGCAGCAGGCGTCGCTCGGTTTCCCGCAGGGAGAAACCACAATCCACCAGGACGTACGTATCGTCGTGGGCTACAAGCGTGCCGTTCCCTTGGCTACCGCTGCCGAGAACAGCAAAACGCATCGGGTCAGCCCAGGTTGTCCTGAATCACGCCCAACACTTTGCGCGCCGTTTCTGCTGGCGCCACGGTGTTGATGTTTTTCTCGACGGTGACTTGCACGTTGTCGCCGACCTTGCTCAAGCGCACTTGATAACGCTCGGCGCGGGTCTCGATCTCTTCCTTGGTCGGCTCGCTGCCGAACAACTTGCTGAAGAAACCACGCTCGTCGTCTTTCTTCTCGGCCTTTTCAGCCACGTTGATGTAGTACAGGCCCAGGCTGCGGTTGATGTCTTCGACACGCCATGGCCCTTGCTCCAGGGCGCGGCCGACGCTGGCCCAGGCACGGTCCAGGTCTTCACCCAGGTTGAGCACAACGTTGCCGCTGCCGTCTTCGGTGAGGCTGACACGGCTAGGGGTGTCGTAGTCACGGGCGGCGAGCAGGGAAACGGAACCGCCCTTCTCGGAGATGCGGCTCATGCTGGCAAGCATCTCGTCGACCAGCGCAGCATCAACACCGCTGTTGACCGAGCGATTGGTGAACTCAACGTTGGCGGTGCTGCCGGCAGGACGCTCGGCGCTGACCACGTAGACTTCACTGGTATTGCGCTGCACGCCTGGCTCGATGCGCACACGGATGCGGCTTTCGCTACCGGCGGCGACACCACCGGACTGCAGGCGCTTGGCCATGTTGGCCGACAATTCGTTCGGCTGCTGCCACGCAGTGGTGAACTCACCGGTCTGCGGACGTTGCTCGTCGATACGGAAGCCATTGTCCTGGAAGAACTGCACCGCCACCGGCCAGACTTCGGCTGGTGGGCGCTGGGCCATGATCCAGCGCGAATCGCCGCTTTTCTGCAGGCTGTAGTCGCTGGCATCGGCCAGGGCCGAAATCGGCTGTGGACGCGGCACTTCGTACTCGCCCTTGACGGTGTCGTCAGCCACGTTGCGCGGGATCGGCAGCAGCGGGTCAAGGCGCTTGGCGACGTTGACGTCCGGCGGCAACTGCATCGGTGCGGTTTGTTGTGCTTCCAGGTAATCGCTGCCGCGGTCACGGAAGTAGCCTTCCGGGCCCCAGATCCAACCGCAGCCACTGGTGCTGGAGATAATCAAGGCAAGTGCGGAAAGTCCGGCCAATCGCTTCATGCGTAATGCTTCCTCAATTAAACCAGGACGCCGGACTGGCGCAGGGCCTGTCGCAGCGGTTCGTGACAGGCTGGGCTGAGCTGGGTGAGCGGCAGACGGATACCGTCCGGCATCAGGCCCATTTCATGCAGCGCCCATTTCACGGGAATAGGGTTGGATTCGATAAACAGGGTCTTGTTGAGCGGCATCAGCTTCTCGTGAATCGCGCGAGCGGTCACGGCGTCACCGGCGATGGCGGCGGCGCACAGCTCGCTCATGGCACGCGGGGCCACATTGGCGGTCACCGAGATATTGCCCTTGCCACCCAGCAGGATCAGCTCCACCGCCGTGGCGTCGTCGCCGGAGTACAGCAGGAAGTCGCTGCTCACGCCGGCCAGGATGTCCTTGGCGCGCTGCAGGTCGCCCGTGGCTTCCTTGATACCGATGATGTTCGGCACGGTTGACAGGCGGATCACAGTCGCGGCCTGCATGTCGCACGCCGTGCGACCTGGCACGTTGTAGAGGATCTGCGGGATGTCGACGGCTTCGGCGATGGTCTTGAAGTGCAGGTACAAGCCTTCCTGGGTCGGCTTGTTGTAGTACGGCGTCACCAGCAGGCAGGCATCGGCACCGGCTTTCTTGGCGTTCTTGGTCAGCTCGATCGCTTCGCGCGTCGAGTTGGCGCCCGTACCGGCAATGACCGCGATACGCCCTGCAACGCGCTTGACCACAAACTCGATCACCTCGATGTGTTCTTCCACATCAAGCGTGGCCGATTCACCCGTGGTGCCGACGGCCACAATGGCGTTGGTGCCTTCTTGCAGGTGAAAGTCCACCAGTTTGCCCAGGCTGTCCCAGTCGAGATTACCTTGTGCATCCATGGGTGTGACCAGTGCCACCATACTGCCCGCAATCATGCAACCGCTCCTGCCGGAAAAAGAGAGCCGTAATGGTACTGGCGCCAAGATGCTTGCACAAGCGAAGTACCCTCTGAGGATGCGTTCTGGATCAACTTAGTTGCCGACAATGCCATCATTGGGCCAAAGCACGGCCAACGGCCACTGAATATGCAATGAAAACGCCACGTCCTAGCCCTTGGCGGCGCTTTTCGCTACCCTTGATCCTTTGATCGGTACCGCACGTTCGTATCGACCGCTCATCGCTTTAGGAATGCTGCATGTCCACCCCCACAGTCCGCGAACAATTCCTTGTTATCAGTGCCCTTGGCGCCAACCCCATGGAGCTGACTAACGTCCTGTGCCGCGCCAGCCATGAGAATCGCTGCGCCGTCGTGACCTCACGCCTGACTCGCCATGGCGAGTGCAGTGCGCTGGTCCTGCAGATTTCCGGCAGCTGGGACGCCCTGGCGCGCCTGGAAGCCGGTTTGCCGACCCTGGCCAAGAAGCACGACTTCACCGTCAATGTGGTGCGCAGTGCGGCCCTGGAGAACCGTCCCCAGGCGCTGCCGTACGTGGCCTATGTCAGTTCGGCCTACCGCTCGGACATCGTCAATGAACTGTGCCAGTTCTTTATCGACCATAACGTCGAGCTGGAAAACCTGACCTGCGATACCTACCAGGCGCCACAGACCGGCGGCACCATGCTCAATGCCACCTTTACCGTGACGTTGCCGGCCGGTGTGCAGATCAGTTGGTTGCGTGACCAGTTCCTGGATTTCGCCGATGCGCTGAACCTGGACGCACTGATTGAACCGTGGCGCCCACAGAACCCAATGTAAGGAAGTTTTCATGGCTGTAGCCATCGACACACCGATCGCCGACTTCGAAGCCCAGGCGACCAGCGGGCAGACATTCAGCCTCGCGGGACTCAAGGGCAAGCAAGTGGTGATCTACTTCTACCCCAAAGACAGCACGCCAGGCTGCACCACTGAAGGCCAGGGTTTTCGTGACCAGTACGCAGCCTTCCAGGCGGCCAACACCGAGGTGTTTGGTGTTTCTCGGGACGGCGTGAAGTCCCATGAGAACTTCAAGGCCAAGCAGGCCTTCCCCTTCGAGCTGATCAGCGACAAGGATGAGGCAGTTTGCCAGCTGTTTGATGTGATCAAGCTGAAAAAACTGTACGGCAAGGAATACCTGGGGGTGGATCGCAGCACCTTCCTGATCGACAAGCATGGCGTGCTGCGCCAGGAATGGCGCGGCGTGAAGGTGCCGGGGCATGTTGATGCTGTTTTAGCGGCAGCGCAGGCCCTGGACAAGGCCTAAATAGCTATCGCAGGCAAGCCAGCTCCCACATTGGATCGGTGCTCGGCAAGACAACCCGGTCAATGTGGGAGCCGGGCTTGCCCGCGATGGGCCCCTTGGCAACCCCCACAATCAAAGCAAACAGCACCCTCCTCCAAGCCTGCTCAGGCCTTGCGCAACCAGTAACGATACACGCCGTTATCGGCCTCTTCGTGCAACAGCGCATGCCCCGCCAACTTGGCAAACGTGCGGAAGTCGCGCTGGGAACCCGCATCCGTGGCGATCACCTTGAGCACCGCACCGCTGGCCAGTCGATTGAGCTCCATCTTGGCCTTGAGCAGTGGCAACGGGCAGTTGAGGCCGCTGGCATCAAGCTCGGCGTCGTGGTTTACAGCATCGGTCATGGTTTTGCTCCAGGCGGCTTCAGAGGGTGCTTAGAATATCTGGTCCCAGGCTCAGTGTCCGGCTACAGTAAGGTCTTTGTCGAAAGGCTTTGTGCATGACTTTTTTGCGCCCTACCCTGCTGACGCTAGCTTGCCTGCTTGCCTCTCCAGGCTTCGCCGACGATCTGCCGTCACTTGGCGACGCCAGTTCTGCCATTGTCTCGCCACAACAGGAACACCAACTGGGCCGGGCCTGGCTGGCGTTCCTGCGCGGCCAGGTCTCGGTTCTCAATGACCCGCAACTCAAGGATTACGTCGAGACCAGCGTCTACAAGCTGGTGGAGACCAGCCAGGTCAACGACCGGCGCCTGGAGTTCATCCTGATCAACAGCCCGCAACTCAACGCGTTTGCCGCGCCAGGCGGGATTGTCGGGGTCAACGGCGGCCTGTTCCTCAATGCCCAGACCGAAGGCGAATACGCCTCGGTCATGGCCCACGAATTGGCGCACCTGTCGCAACGCCACTTCGCCCGTGGCGTGGAGGCCCAGCAACGGATGCAGATTCCGATGATGGCCGCGCTGCTCGGCGGGATTATCGCGGCGGCCGCCGGCGCCGGGGATGCCGGGATTGCCGCAATTGCCGGCAGCCAGGCCGCCGCCATCCAGGAGCAGCGGCGCTTCTCCCGGCAGAACGAGCAAGAGGCCGACCGCATCGGCATCCTCAACATGGTCAAGGCCGGCTACGACCCGCGCTCGATGCCGACCATGTTCGAGCGCTTGATGCGTCAGTACCGCTTCGATGCCAAGCCACCAGAATTCCTGCTGACGCACCCGGTCACCGAATCGCGGATTGCCGACACCCGCAACCGCGCCGAACAGGCCAAGGTCGGCGGTACGGAAGACAGCCTGCGCTATCAACTGATACGCGCCCTGGTACAGCTGTATTACGAAGACACACCCGGACTGGCCGCCAAGCGCTTCCGCGCCCAACTGGATGAGAACCCGAAAAGCGATGTGGCGCGCTACGGCCTGGCCATCGCCCAGATCAAGGGCACCCAGCTCAATGAAGCGCGGGAAACCCTCAAGCCGCTGCTGGCCAAGGCACCAAACGACATCACCTACAACCTGGCGCAGATCGAGTTGGATATCACCAACAATCGCATGCCCGACGCACAGCAACGCACCGACCGCATGCTGGCCCAGTACCCCAGCAACTACCCGTTGAACCAGGTGCGCGTGGATCTGCTACTCAAGCAGAACCGCACCGCAGACGCGGAAAAAGCCCTGGAAGGTCTGCTCAAGTCACGCTCCGACGATCCGGATGTGTGGTATCAGGTCGCCGAGACCCGTGGCCTGTCAGGCAATATCATCGGTTTGCATCAAGCCCGCGCCGAGTACTTCGCGCTGGTTGGCGACTTCCAGCAGGCAATCCAGCAACTGGACTTTGCCAAGCGCCGAGCCGGCAGCAACTTCCCACTGTCGTCACGCATCGATGCGCGCCAGCGTGAGTTGATCGAACAGGAACGCATCGTCAAAGGCATGATGAGCTAAAGTCGGCGCCCACAAAAAAGCCCCGCTCTCGACTCTCGAAAGCGGGGCTTTTTATTGACCAACCGCTAGCGGATTACTCAGCCAGCTTGAAGGTGATGAAGCTGGCACGCCCTTGACGCAGGACCCGCATCGACACCGAGCGATTCTTCGGCAGCGCCTTGGCGATGTCGGTGAATTCCTTGGTGGAATTGATGGCCTGGTTGTTCAAGTGGGTAATCACGTCGCCGGGTTGCAGGCCGATCAGGGCGGCTGGGCCGTCCTGGACTTCCTTGATCACCACACCGCTCTTGAGGTCGAAGCTTTTCTTCTGCTCATCGGTCAACTCGACCACGGCGATACCCAGGCGGTTGCTGCTACGCTCGGCGCCGGATTTACCACCCAGAGCGAGCTCCTGGCCTTCTTCCGGAATCGCTCCGACGGTCAGTTCAACGTTCTGGCGCTTGCCTTCACGGATCACTTCAAGCTTGGCCTTGCCACCCGCCTTGAGTGCGCCCACCAGATGCGGCAGGTCAGCGGACATGACAATCGGCTGGCCATTCATGCTCAGAATCACATCACCAACCTTCAAGCCGCCTTTGGCAGCCGGGCCATCATCCTGAATCTGCGCGACCAGGGCCCCGGCCGGCTTGTCCAGGCCAAAGGACTCAGCCAGGTCTTTGTTCACTTCCTGGATCACCACGCCCAACCAGCCACGGCTGACCTTGCCACCGTCCTTGAGTTGGTTGGAAACGTCCAGGGCCACATCAATCGGGATAGCGAAGGAGACGCCCATGAATCCACCGGAACGGGTGTAGATCTGCGAGTTGATCCCCACCACTTCGCCCGCCAGGTTGAACAGCGGGCCACCGGAGTTACCCGGGTTGATCGGCACGTCGGTCTGGATGAACGGTACATAGTTCTCGTTCGGCAGGCTGCGGCCGATAGCGCTGACGATGCCTTGGGTCACCGTATGGTCAAAGCCAAACGGCGAACCGATGGCCACCACCCATTGCCCGGCCTTGAGGTCCTGGGATTTGCCCAGCTTCAACACCGGCAGGTCTTTGCCTTCGATCTTCAGCAAGGCAACGTCCGAACGCGGATCGGTGCCGACCAGCTTGGCCTTGAGTTCACTGCGGTCAGCCAGGCGCACGAGGATTTCGTCAGCGTCGGCAATCACGTGATTGTTGGTCAGGATGTAGCCGTCTGGCGAAATGATAAAACCCGAGCCCAGGGATTGGGCCTCACGCTGACCACCGCCGCCGCCGCGTGGCGAACGCGGCTGGGGCATGCCGCGCTCGAAGAATTCGCGCAGCATTGGCGGCAAGCCTTCAAGGTCGGGCATCTGCTGGTTCGAGACTTTACGATCCGGCAGCTTCTGGGTGGTACTGATGTTCACCACGGCAGGCGAGGCCTGCTCCACCAGCTGGGTGAAGTCAGGCAACTCCGCCGCTTGAGCGGAAACGGCCTGACCCAGCACCAGCACCGTGGCGACTATGGATAGGTAAGATTTCAAACGTGGTATCGACATACAGCTCCCGTTACGACGAGCAGGGTTGGGCGACAGGGTTCAATAAACGCCGAAGACTACTACTACCGACGTCAATATTGCGTGAACAACGCAAGGCCAGAGCCGAGGAGTTCTGACCTATAAAAAACATAAGGAGATTTTGCAAGTGAAAATACTCTCCAGACATTTCATGTTGTCGGCAGAAGAACAAGGCAGCCATCGCCTGTCTCCTGCCGCACTGTGAACGATCTGGATGAGCACAGGATTAACGGTTCACGGCTTTTCGGGCGCCGAACCACTGCGAACAGAGAGGGCGATCCGTTCAGCGGTACCCATCGGGATTTCACCGACAACCGTCGCGACAATATCGCCTTGAGGTGTACTCATGCGGCGGGACACTGCAACCGTAGGCCCAAGCTGAACCCGGCTTTCGGCTGCGACCTCGCCTGTTACCGGCTCAAGGAACAGTGAAAATCGCGCAAGCCCGTCCTCATACATCAGACTGTTTACAACTACCTGGGTCTTGGGATCCTTGCGCGCGTCACTGCGGGTCAACTCGAACCCTGGCGGCAACCATTGCGGATGCCAAGCCTGGGCCTGGCCCGTCACCGCTGAAGCCTTGACGCTGGACGGCGTCAATGGCTTGCAGTCGCTGCCAGGCTGCAGGTCACGCTCATCAGGGAGTGTTGTCTCAAGTTGGGTGAACTGGAACCGCTCCAGCAATTGCCCCTTGTCGTTAATCAACAGCGACTTGAGAGGCAGTGCGGTTTCACGGTCCAGGTGCAGCTCAAACCCATAGCGGTACTGGTCACGCGGGGTCAACGATACGATCACCGCTTTACGCCCGGCCACAAGCGATTTTCCGCTGACGGCAATCTCGTAAAAAGTATTGAGCTTTTGTGGATCGAATACGTGGGCGGGAGCGCCCGGGGAGTTATCGACGCCGGCCACCAAGCTGCCGGTAACGCATTGGATGCGCCCATCGATACGGACAAGTTCCTGAGCCGATCCATCGAGCTGCAACAAGCGCTCATGAACCTGGCCATTCTGGACGCGATGCCAGATCTCATGGGTAGAAAAACTACCGTTACGCTCGTAGATGAACGTGCCCTGATAGTTTTGCTGCCCTGCCCGCCCAAGGCGTTTCAGCCAATCCTGGCCTTCATCGGCTTGGGCAGGAGCTGCAAACCAGCCACTGAGCAAAAGCGCAAGGAGCGGTATGGCACGCATAAGGCCCCTTAGCGGTCTAGCGGTTTTCCAGGTTTGCAGCGCGAGCGTAAGGCAATGCGCTTTCAGTGCCTTTTACTGCCGATTCCTGAGCGTGCTGACGCAGGTAACCTGGCAGACGCTGGTCCTGCCAGCCGGATTGCCCTTGAAGCACGCCATTGGCCATCGGGCCAGGTGTTTCAGCGCTTTCCTTGTAGCCGGCCAGTACGGCTGGACCCTTGACCTGCGGACCGGCCATGACCGGCTGCTGGGTTTGCTGGGCCAGTTCGGCACCGGCGATCTCGTCCTGGTTGTACAGGCGCACACCGGCCAGTACGGCCACAGTTACCGAGGCAGCGACTGCCAGGCGACCCAGGCTACGCCAAGGACCACGCGCAACTTTTGCCGGAACGGCTTCATCGGCCAGCGCAGCAGAAACGGCCGCAGCAATATCCAGACGAGGGATTAGTAGATCCTTGTGCATCACCGCCCGAGCGACTTGGTAACGAGACCAGGTATCACGGGTTTCGGCGTCATCAAATGCATTGAGCACTCGACGAAGTTCCAATTCATCCGCTTCGTTATCCATCACTGCGGACAGCGATTCCTGCAGGGCATCACGACTCATGGCGGTTCCTCTCTTGGCTGTCGCCGCTGTCTTTAGTTTTCCTGCAACAACGGTTGCAGGGCTTTATCGATGGCTTCCCGAGCCCGGAAAATCCGGGAGCGTACGGTCCCCACCGGACATTGCATGACGCTCGCAATGTCCTCGTAACTCAGACCATCGAATTCACGTAAAGTTAACGCCGTACGCAAATCTTCTGGCAGTTGCTGAATAGTGCGATGGACGGTGCCTTCAATCTCGTCGCGCAGCAATGCACGCTCCGGCGACTCCAAATCCTTGAGGCCGTGATCACCATCGTAAAATTCTGCATCTTCCGAACTCACATCACTATCTGGCGGGCGGCGTCCGCGAGACACCAGATAGTTCTTCGCCGTGTTGATGGCGATGCGGTACAGCCACGTGTAGAACGCACTGTCACCGCGAAAATTACCGAGTGCACGGTAAGCCTTGATAAAGGCTTCCTGTGCAACGTCCTGCGCTTCATGGGTGTCGTGCACAAACCGCACGATCAACCCGAGAATTTTGTGCTGGTATTTCAGCACTAGCAGATCAAATGCGCGCTTGTCGCCGCGTTGAACGCGCTCAACAAGCTGCTGATCCTCTTCCTGGGTTAGCATGAACACTCCTCGTTGTACTTGAAGGAGGCTTGCATAACTAAACGATCAGGCTTGCAAACATAGACTAGGACTTTTCGCAAAAGTTCTCCCCCTTCAAGCAAGTTTCCGGTGGGCTCTGTTTTGGCACACACGAAAAACGCAGCGCGGGCATAGCCGGCTGCGCGAATAATCTTGTCGCCGGTTTTCTGACGCTCCCATGCTCCAGGCCAATCAGTAAAACCAACGTTTTCCCAGCTTTCGGGCATCCTGTAATGGAGTCGGGAGGGATACAAAAGTTCCCATCTCCCTACCGGACCGCCTCATCAAAGCCGTGCAGTTCGTTCACCGTAGTCTCACAATGCCACGAATGCCCGGCTATTGTGCCGATAGCCCCCTCTATATACTAGTGGGCCGTGTGACCCTTTGATTCGCCGATCCAGGCGTCCTGTTTGCGCCACCCCTTCGGATCGCTTTTTGCGGAATCCCATAAATGAGCCAACAGTTTCAACACGATGTCCTGGTGATTGGTAGCGGCGCCGCAGGCTTGAGCCTTGCACTGACCCTGCCGAGCCATCTGCGCGTAGCTGTATTGAGCAAGGGCGACCTGGCCAACGGTTCGACGTTCTGGGCCCAGGGCGGAGTTGCTGCCGTGCTGGATGACACCGACACGGTGCAATCCCACGTTGAAGACACCCTCAACGCCGGCGGCGGCCTGTGCAATGAAGACGCGGTGCGTTTCACCGTCGAGCACAGCCGCGAAGCCATCCAGTGGCTGATCGACCAGGGTGTGCCGTTTACCCGCGACGAGCATGCCGGCAGTGATGACGGTGGCTTCGAGTTCCACCTGACCCGCGAAGGCGGCCACAGCCACCGACGCATCATTCATGCCGCCGATGCGACCGGCGCCGCGATCTTCAAGACCCTGCTCGCCCAGGCTCGGCTGCGACCGAATATCGAACTGCTGGAGCAACGGGTCGCCGTCGACCTGATCACCGAAAAACGCCTGGGCCTGGCCGGCGAGCGCTGCCTGGGGGCCTACGTCCTCAACCGCGCCAGTGGTGAAGTCGATACCTACGGCGCGCGTTTCACCATCCTCGCGTCAGGTGGCGCCGCCAAGGTCTACCTCTATACCAGCAACCCCGATGGCGCCTGCGGGGATGGCATCGCCATGGCCTGGCGCTCCGGCTGCCGGGTGGCGAACCTGGAGTTCAACCAGTTTCACCCCACCTGCCTGTATCACCCCCAGGCCAAGAGTTTCCTGATCACCGAAGCCCTGCGGGGCGAAGGCGCCCACCTGAAGCTACCCAACGGCGAGCGCTTCATGCAGCGCTTTGACCCGCGTGCCGAACTGGCACCACGGGATATCGTGGCCCGCGCCATCGACCACGAGATGAAGCGCCTGGGCATCGATTGCGTCTACCTGGACATCAGCCACAAGCCCGCCGACTTCATCAAGACCCACTTCCCGACGGTCTACGAACGCTGCCTGGCCTTCAATATCGATATCACCAAGGGGCCGATCCCGGTGGTCCCGGCGGCGCACTACACCTGTGGCGGCGTGATGGTCGACCAGCAAGGCCGCACCGACGTCCCCGGCCTGTATGCGATTGGCGAAACCAGCTTCACCGGCCTGCACGGCGCCAACCGCATGGCCAGCAACTCGCTGCTCGAATGCTTCGTCTACGCCCGCTCCGCTGCTGCCGATATCCTCGAACAACTGCCGCGCATCCCGGTGCCGGCCGCCCTGCCCCGCTGGGACGCCAGCCAGGTCACCGACTCGGACGAGGACGTGATCATCGCCCACAACTGGGACGAGCTGCGGCGCTTCATGTGGGACTACGTGGGAATCGTGCGCACCAACAAGCGCTTGGCGCGGGCACAGCATCGGGTGCGGTTGCTGCTCGATGAGATCGATGAGTTCTACAGTAACTACAAGGTCAGCCGCGACCTGATCGAGTTGCGCAACCTGGCCCAGGTCGCCGAGCTGATGATCCGCTCGGCCATGGCGCGCAAGGAAAGCCGGGGCCTGCATTACACCCTCGACTATCCGCAGATGCTGCCAGAGGCCCTCGACACTATCCTGGTGCCAACCACCTACGGCGACTGAACTTCAAGCGCACCCGCAGGTGCCGATGCACATCGGCGACCTGCGAATCGCGCGGCACACAGATCGAGCGCACTCGCCCATCACCCGGCAACCGGTAGCGCAGCACTACGATCAGCGACAATGCCAGGCTGTCGGGACGCAACTGCACACGGTGCCAGCCCCGTGCCACGCTCCACAACTGCCAGCCGTCAGCAGTACGGCGCAGGCCACGAATCGACGAAGGGTGAGTCAAGCGAATAGAGCGCGGCAGCGTCCACACGGCATGAGCCAGGCACGCCACGGCACCGAGGGCGGCAATCAGCAGAGGTACATCGAGAAAGCACAGCGCAAGCAGCCCAAGGCACTGGGCAAGGAGATACGCCGCCAGCAACAGCCCCGAGGCCTGCCAGCGGCATTCGAAGGCATTACTTGGGCTGGACACGGTCCAGGATCATCCGGACCATGCGTTGCAGCTCCGGGTCTTCTGACTCGGCACGTTCCATGAACCAACCGAACATGTCCTGGTCTTCGCAGGTCAGCAGCCTGACGTAGAGGTCGCGGTCTACCTTATCGAGGGTCGCGTACACCTCTTTGGTGAACGGCACCAACAACACATCCAACTCCAGCATGCCGCGACGGCTGTGCCAGTACAGGCGATTGATTTCTACATCTTCGACCATGGAGCGCTCCTCAAATAGGGCGCAAGTATACAGGCCCACGCCCCTCGGAACAGTCGGCTTTGGTCGGGCTGATGAAACTACCCATTTGCCGGGCGCCCCTCTATGATGCACCCATGACTTTCCAACTGCGATGACCCATGGCTGACTCTGCTTTCTTCTGCCCCCTGTCCCACGAAGGCGTCCTCGCCGTTCGCGGCGCTGACGCGGCCAAGTTCCTCCAGGGGCAACTGACCTGCAACCTCAACTACCTCAACGACACCCACGCCAGCCTCGGCGCGCGTTGCACCCAAAAGGGGCGCATGCAGTCGAGCTTTCGTATCGTGCTGCAAGGTGACGGCGTGCTGCTGGCCATGGCCAGCGAACTGCTGGAGCCACAACTGGCAGACCTGAAGAAGTACGCGGTGTTTTCCAAGTCCAAGCTGACTGACGAAAGCGCTGCCTGGGCACGCTTTGGCCTGGTGAACGCCGATCAGGCACTCATCGGCCTGGGCCTGGAACTGCCAGCCGACACCGACAGCGTGGCCCGTACCGATGATCTGATCGCCATTCGCGTGTCCCCTGGCCGCGCCGAACTCTGGGCACCTGCGGCACAAGCCGACACCCTGCGCAGCCAACTGGCCGCACAAATGGCCGCAGGCGATCTCAATGCCTGGCTGCTGGGGCAGGTCCGCGCCGGCATCGGCCAAGTCATGGCCCAGACCCGCGAACTGTTCATCCCGCAGATGCTCAACCTGCAAGCGGTCGGTGGCGTGAGCTTCAAGAAAGGCTGCTACACCGGCCAGGAAATCGTCGCCCGCATGCAATACCTGGGCAAACTCAAGCGGCGCCTGTACCGCCTGAGCCTGGAGGGCACCGAACTGCCCGAGCCTGGCACACCCCTGTTTGCCCCCAGCCATAACAGTGCCATCGGCGAGGTGGTGATTGCCGCCCAGGCCGACGAAGGGATTGAACTTCTGGCGGTGCTGCAAGCCGAAGCAGCCGACAGTGGCGACGTGCATTTAGGTGCGTTGGAAGGTCCAGGCCTCAAGTTGCTCGACCTGCCCTACCAACTGGACCGTGATCGCGAGATCCAGCGCTAATCGCCGTACCCTTTTGCAGCACCCTAGAGAGCATGAATGAACAAACTGGCGGAAAAAGTCCAACAGGCGTTGGTGATGGCCATCGATAACGATGACCTGGTTCTGCCCACGTTACCGGAAGTGGCCCTGAAAATTCGTCAGGCCGCCGAAGACCCAGAAATCAGCATCAGCCACCTGAGCAAAGTCATCGGCCGCGATACCGCCCTGACGGCGCGGCTGATCAAGGTAGTCAACAGCCCACTGTTGCGGGCGTCCCAGGAAGTCACCGACCTGCACACCGCCATCACCCGCCTGGGCACCAACTACAGCAGCAACCTGGCGATTGGCCTGGTGATGGAACAGATATTCCATGCCCGCTCCGACGTCGTCGAACAAAAGATGCGCGACGTCTGGCGTCGCAGCCTCGAAGTCGCGGGCGTGTGTTATGCCTTGTGCCGCAACCACAGCCAGCTCAAGCCGGACCAGGCGGCACTCGGCGGGCTGGTGCATCAGATCGGCGTGCTGCCGATCCTCACCTACGCCGAAGACCACTACGAGTTGCTATCCGACCCGGTCAGCCTCAACCATGTGATTGATAACATTCACCCGTTGCTGGGGGACAAGCTGCTGCGGGGTTGGGACTTTCCGGAAATGCTGGTGAATGTGCCCGGCCATTATCAGGACCTGGAGCGCGACTCGGCCAGCCTGGACTATATCGACCTGGTACAGGTGGCCGTGCTGTATTGCCACAAAAACACTGATCACCCGCTGGCCAACGCTGCGCTGTCGAACCTACCGGCGCTCAAGAAGCTGCGTATCGACCCGCTCAATGAAGCGGTGCGCAGCGAGTTGGACGAAGCACGTTCGATGTTCTACTGACCCAGCGCCAACGCTGTTAACCGGCAATAAAGCTTACTCGCACCTTGAGCCCTTTCAGTTCACCATCATGCAGACTGATCTGAGCCAGGTGCGCACGGCAGATTTCCCCGACAATCGCCAACCCCAGCCCCGAACCCGCGCCCTGCTGGTTACGCCGATAGAAGCGCTCGAACACCCGGTCGCGCTCGTCCAGCGGGATGCCCGGGCCATCATCTTCCACTTCCAGTACCGCCGGCGCCGTGACCCGCAGGATCACATTGCCACCTGATGGCGTGTGCGCCAGGGCATTATCCACCAGGTTGCTCAACAGCTCGTTCAGCAGGGTCGGCTCACCGCGCAACCACACCGGCTGATCCGCCTCCAACGCCAGCGCCACACCCCGCGCATGTGCCAGGGGCGCCATGGCCATGCCCAGTTCACGGGCCAATTGACTGAGATCGAGCAGCTGCGCGCCCCCCTCGGCAATTGCCCGCGCGCCGTTTTCAATACGTGCCAGGGACAGCAACTGATTGGCCAGGTGGGTCAAGCGATCCGTACCTTGCGCCGCCGTTTCCAGGGTGCTGCGCCAGATCGCCGGCTCTTCGGCGCGCAGGCCCAGTTCCAGGCGGGCCTTGAGCGCCGCCAGCGGGGTGCGCAACTCGTGGGATGCATCGGCAATAAACTGGGCCTGGCGCTCGAACTGCCCGCGCAGGCGTTCGGTAAAGTGGTTCAACGCCCGTACCAACGGCCCGAGTTCGTGCTGCACTTCAACCAGCGGCAGCGGCCGCAAATCGTCCGGCTGGCGCTCTTCCACCGCCGTGCGCAAACGTTCCAGCGGACGCAGCGCCGCGCTCACCGCAAACCACACCAGCAGCAAGGCGCCGATGGCCAGCATGCCCAGACGCAACAGGGTGTCGGCCATCAGGCTGCGGGCCATGCTGACACGGGCCTCGTCGGTCTCTGCGACGCGGATTTCTGCCATGCCATTCATGTTCGGCTCCGACACCGCCTTGAGCAGGCTCACCACCCGCACATTCTGCCCCTGGTACTTGGCGTTATAAAAACGCGCCAGGGCCGGGTAATCGTCGGTGCGCGGCGTGCCCGGCGGCGGGCCTGGCAGGTGTTCGTAGCCAGAAATCAGCTTCTGGTGAATGTCATTGACCTGGTAGTAGATCCGCCCGGCACTGTCATAGGCGAATGTGTCCAAGGCCACGTAGGGCACATCGGCGCTCAAGGTGCCGTCGCGCTGGGACAGCCCGGCGGCGATGGTCCGCGCCGAAGCCAGCAAGGTGCGATCGTAGGCGGTGTCTGCCGCCTCGCGTCCATTCCAGTACGCGCTCAGGCCGCTGGCCAGCATCAGCACCACCAACAGCAGCGCCAGGTTCCACAGCAGGCGCCAACGCAGGCTGCTGTGCTTACGCATCGCGGGCTTCCAGCAGGTAACCAAGGCCGCGGAAGGTAACGATGGCGACCGGCTGGCCATCGAGTTTCTTGCGCAAGCGGTGCACATAGATTTCGATGGCATCGGGGCTGGCTTCTTCATCCAGGCCAAACACCTGGGACGCCAGTTGCTCCTTGCTCATGACCCGGCCAGGCCGGGCGATCAGCGCCTCGAGCACCGCCTGCTCGCGAGAGGTCAGCGTCAGCAGCTCACCGCCAAGGGTGAAGCGCCGGGTTTCCACGTCATACACCAGCACGCCACAGGTCTGCTGGCGCTCACCGCCCAGCACGCTGCGCCGCAGCAGGGCCTTGACCCTGGCCTCCAGCTCGGTCAATTCAAAGGGTTTGGCCAGGTAGTCATCGGCGCCCAGGTTCAGGCCATGTACCCGATCCTTTACATCACTGCGGGCAGTGAGCATCAACACCGGAAGATTTTTCCCACGGGCCCGCAAGCGCGCCAGCACCTCGAAGCCATCCATGCGCGGCAAGCCCACATCGAGGATCGCCACGGCGTACTCCTCGCTGCTCAAGGCCAGGTCCGCAGCCACGCCATCGTGCAACACATCGACCGTCAACCCGGTGCTCTTGAGCGCCTGGGCAACACTTTCGGCCAGTTGCAGATGGTCTTCGACGAGCAGGACACGCATGGTTTTGTACCTCGTTAAGGGGTGGTCGATACCGCCCTGTGTTTACCAACTCGCGGCGCAGTTTACAGCCGCTGCCTGTGCTGTGAAGCCCGAAAACATTGAAAGGCCGCTGAAAGGTTAGTGAAAGGTTCGCCGATTAGCATCCAGATACGGATGGTTACACCCTCCGAGCTATTTCACCGATAGCGCCCGAAAAACGCCTCGATGCGTTTTCGCCAAATAAGAACAATAACGGAGTGCACCACGATGCTGTCGACACAGCCCCACGCTTGCCCGCCTGTTCGTTTTTCCCGCCTGACCCAGACCGCCCTCGCCAGTGCCGCAGCCCTTGCCGGCTTTTCGCCGCTTAGCCAGGCTGCCTTCTTTGAAGACAGTAGCGCGACCCTGGAAACCCGCAACATGTACTTCAACCGCGACTTTCGCGACGGCACCAGCGCCCAGCAATCCAAGCGCGACGAATGGGCCCAGGGCTTCATGCTCAATCTGCAATCGGGTTATACCGACGGCACCGTCGGCTTTGGCGTTGACGCGCTGGGCATGCTCGGGGTCAAGCTCGATTCCAGCCCAGACCGCACCGGCAGTGGCCTGCTGCCGACCCACGATGACGGGCGCGCCGCCGACGAGTACTCCAAGCTGGGCCTGACCGGCAAAGTGAAAATCTCTGCCACCGAGCTGAAAATCGGTTCGCTGATCCCTGAATTGCCAATCCTCAAGGCCAACGACGGGCGCATCCTGCCGCAGACGTTCAACGGTGGCCTGCTGACCTCCAAGGAATTCAAGAACCTAACGTTCACCGGCGGTCGCCTGGACCAGGCCAAGGACCGCGACGACAGCAACTACGAGGACATCGCCCTCAACAACAAAAATGGTCGCTTCGTCGGCGGGGCCACCGGTAAGCACTTCAACTTCGGTGGCGTGGACTACAAGTTTGCCGACAAGATCACCGGCAGCTACCACTTCGCCCAACTTGACGATGTGTATCGCCAGCACTTCCTTGGCCTGGTCGCCTCCCGTCCGATGGGCCCTGGTACCTTCGCCACCGACCTGCGCCTGGCGATCAGCGATGACACCGGCAGCGCGCGCGGCGGCAGCATTGATAACAAATCCCTCAACGGCATTTTCAGCTACGCCCTCAACGGCCATAAACTGAGCGCCGGCTACCAGCACATGTCCGGCGACAGCGCGTTCCCGTATGTGGATGGCAGCGACCCGTACCTGGTCAACTTCGTACAGATCAATGACTTTGCCGGCGCCGAAGAACGCTCCTGGCAGGCCCGCTACGATTACGACTTCGCCAAACTGGGGATTCCCGGCCTGAGTTTCATGAGCCGCTACCTGTCCGGCGACAACATCAAACTCAAGAACGGCGACACCGGCAAAGAGTGGGAACGCAACACTGAAATCAAGTACGTAGTGCAAAGCGGTACGCTCAAGGACGTGGCCGTGCGCCTGCGTAACGCCACCTACCGCTCCAATTACTCGGCCCGGGACGCAGACGAAGTACGCGTGCTGGTCAGCTACAGCGTCGCACTTTGGTAAACCTGAGCGTCACTTCCCCAATAACAACAATGACGGAGTACCCCATGTCCTCATCACTGCGTAAATTTGCCCTGGCCGCCGGCTGCATGCTGTTTGCCGGCCAATTGCTGGCCGCCGGCGAACCCAAGCGCCCGGAATGCATTGCCCCCGCCTCCCCTGGCGGCGGTTTTGACCTGACTTGCAAGCTGGCGCAAAGCGCGCTGGTCAACGAAAAACTTTTGACCAAGCCCATGCGTGTGACCTACATGCCGGGCGGCGTGGGCGCGGTGGCCTACAACGCAGTGGTGGCCCAGCGCCCGGCGGATGCCGGCACGTTGGTGGCCTGGTCCAGCGGCTCACTGCTGAACCTGGCCCAAGGCAAATTCGGTCGTTTCGATGAAACCAACGTGCGCTGGCTGGCGGCGGTTGGCACCAGCTATGGCGCCATCGCGGTGAAAACCGATTCGCCCTACAAGACCCTCGACGATCTGGTCCAGGCACTGAAGAAAGATCCGAGCAAGGTCGTGATTGGTTCCGGCGGCACAGTTGGCAGCCAGGACTGGATGCAAACCGCGCTGATCGCCAAGGCCGCCGGGATCAACCCGCGTGACCTGCGTTATGTGGCGCTCGAAGGTGGCGGCGAAATCGCCACGGCACTGCTCGGCGGCCACATCCAGGTGGGCAGTACCGACATCTCCGACTCCATGCCGCACATCCAGAGCGGCGATATGCGCCTGCTGGCCGTGTTCGCGGAAAATCGCCTCGACGAGCCGGAAATGAAAGACATTCCGACCGCCAAGGAACAAGGCTACGACATCGTGTGGCCAGTGGTGCGCGGTTTCTACCTCGGGCCAAAGGTCAGCGATGAAGACTACGCCTGGTGGAAAGCCGCCTTCGACAAACTGCTGGCCTCCGAAGAGTTCGCCAAGCTGCGTGACCAGCGCGAGCTGTTTCCGTTTGCCATGACCGGCCAGGAGCTGGACACCTACGTGAAAAAACAGGTGGCTGACTACAAAGTGCTGGCCAAAGAGTTCGGCCTGATCCAGTAATCGCCCCCTGTCATGTAATGCCGCTGTAGGAGCGAGCTTGCTCGCAAAGAACGTGAGAGCGCCGCGTCAAACCAGATGAGCCGCGTTTTCGTTGACGCTTTTCGCGAGCAAGCTCGCTCCTACAAAGGTGGCCTTGGAGTTTTCCATGCTCTTACAACGCATTTTCGCTGCCGTGATGTTGCTGGCCTGTATCGGCCTGGCGCTGATGGCCTGGCCGTATCAGGCGGCCTTTTCCTACGAGCCCGTAGGGCCTCGGGCCTTCCCGCTGTTGTTGATCGGGCTGATGGGGCTGGCACTGCTCTACATGCTGATTCGCCCACAACCGACCAAACACACCGACGATGAGCCGGCGCTGGACCGCCCGACCCTGATCAAGATCGGGATCTGCGTGGCCCTGCTGCTGGTGTTTGCCGGCACTTTCGAACCCCTGGGCTTCATTCTCAGCAGCATTCTGATCGGTATACCGATGGCTCGGCTGTATGGCGGCCGCTGGTTGCCCAGCGCGGTGATCATCACCTTGATGAGCATCGGTCTTTATCTGCTGTTCGATAAAACCATGGACGTGCCACTGCCCCTCGGTCTGCTCGACGTTCTGGAGAACTGATATGGATACTTTTGGCTATTTGGGCCAGGGTTTCGGCGTCGCGCTGAGCCCCTATAACCTGGTGACCGCGCTGTGCGGCACCCTGATCGGCACCGTGGTCGGCCTGCTGCCGGGCCTGGGCCCGATCAACGGCGTGGCCCTGTTGATCCCCATTGCATTTGCCCTGGGCCTGCCGCCGGAATCGGCGCTGATCCTGCTGGCAGCCGTGTACCTGGGCTGCGAATACGGCGGCCGGATCAGCTCGATCCTGCTGAACATCCCGGGCGAAGCCTCCACCGTAATGACCACCCTCGACGGCTACCCGATGGCCCGCAAAGGCATGGCCGGCGTGGCGTTGTCGCTGTCTGCCTGGAGCTCTTTCATCGGTGCGTTTATCGCCACCTGCGGCATGGTGCTGTTCGCCCCACTGCTGGCCAAATGGGCAATTGCCTTCGGCCCGGCGGAGTATTTCGTACTGATGGTGTTTGCGATTGTCTGCCTGGGCGGCATGGCCGGTGACAAGCCGCTGAAAACCTTTGTCTCGGCGCTGATCGGCCTGTTCCTTGCCTGCGTGGGCATCGATGCCAACAGCGGTGTATACCGTTTTACCGGCGACAATATTCACCTGACCGACGGCATCCAGTTCGTGGTCCTGGTGCTGGGCCTGTTCTCCATCAGCGAGATCCTCCTGCTCCTGGAAAAAACCCACCGTGGCCAGGAAGCCGTGAAAGCCACCGGGCGCATGATGTTCAACGTCAAGGAAGCCCTGTCGGTGTTGACCGTGAACCTGCGTTGCGGTGTGTCGGGCTTCATCATCGGCGTACTGCCAGGTGCCGGTGCGACCATGGCCTCGGCCGTGGCCTACATGACCGAGAAACGTATCGCCGGCACCAGCGGCAAATTCGGCCAGGGTGACATGCGCGGCCTGGCCGCCCCGGAAACCGCCATCGGCGCTTCCGTCTGCGGCGCCATGGTGCCGATGCTGACCCTCGGCGTTCCAGGTTCGGGCACCACGGCGGTGATGATCGGCGCCCTGTCGCTGTACAACATCACGCCAGGCCCGCTGCTGTTCCAACAGCAACCTGACATCGTCTGGGGCCTGATCGCTTCGTTGTTTATCGCCAACATCATGCTGGTGATCCTCAACATCCCGATGATCCGCATCTTCACCCGCATCCTTGCCGTGCCGAACTGGGCACTGGTGCCGGTGATCGCGATCATCACCGCGATTGGCGTCTACGCCGTGCACGCCACTACCTTCGACCTGTTCCTGATGATCGCCATCGGTATCTTCGGCTACATCCTGCGCAAGTTGGACTTCCCGCTGTCGCCACTGCTGCTGGGCTTTATCCTCGGCGGCCTGATGGAGCAGAACCTGCGTCGTGCGTTGTCGATTTCCGATGGTGCACTGGAAATCCTGTGGTCCAGCCCGATCACCTTCAGCATCTGGGTACTGACCGCCATCATGCTGCTCGTGCCATTGCTGCGCATCTGGCGCAAACGCTCCCTGCAGCGTCGTGCCGTAGCCGATGTCTGAGGTCACCCTTAGACATTGGTGGGCAACACCGCTGGTCGGCCTGGCCGGCGGTTACCTGGCCAGCCTCGTCGGCTGGCCTTTGCCGTATATGGTCGGCTCGTTGCTGGCGATCATCCTGGTGCGCTGTCTAACGCCCTGGCAGTTGGCCGAGATTCCCGGCGGGCGCAAATGCGGCCAGTGGGTAGTGGGCATCGGCATTGGCCTGCACTTCACCCCGGTGGTGATCGAACAGGTGATGAGCCACTTTGGCCTGATCTTCTTTGGCGCGCTGGTGACCAGCCTGTCGAGCATTGTCGGTGTGTGGTTGATGCGCCGCAGCGGTGAAGACCGCGCCACCGCGTTTTTCTCAAGCATGCCGGGCGGGTCCGGGGAGATGGTCAACCTGGGCGCGCGCAATGGCGCGGTGCTCAGCCGCGTGGCGGCGGGCCAGAGTCTGCGGGTGTTGCTGGTGGTGCTGTGCGTGCCAGCGATCTTCAAGTACTTGCTGGGCGGTGGCGCACCGCAGTTTCATCCGGCACCCGTCAATTGGGCCTGGCTGGCCTTGTTGTTTCCCGTCGGCGCGCTAGTCGCCTGGGGCTGGCAGCGCCTGCGTCAACCCAACCCCTGGCTGTTCGGGCCGCTGCTGGTCAGTGCCATTGCCAGCATCACCTGGGACTTGCACATCGGTTTGCCTGACGGCGGCAGCCAGATTGGCCAGTGGCTGATCGGCAGTGGCCTGGGTTGCCACTTCAACCGGCAGTTCTTCCGCCGGGCGCCAGCCTTCATGGCCCGCACCTTGGTCGGCACAGTGCTGACCATGTTGATCGCCACCCTGGCGGCGGTGGGCTTGAGTGCGTTGACGCAGTTGGATCTGCGTTCGCTGACGCTGGGCATGATGCCCGGAGGGATTGCCGAGATGAGTTTGACGGCGGAGACCCTGCAACTGTCGGTACCGTTGGTGACGGCGATGCAGGTGATGCGGTTGTTGTTTGTGCTGTTCCTGGCGGAGCCGTTGTTTCGCCACTGGAACCGCCAGCCGGATACCGTCTAAAACCTGGCACAACGCTAATGTGGGAGCGGGCTTGCTCCCACATTTTTTTGTGTTGGGCCTTAGATGGGCGGCAACCGCCACTCGATCGGCGTCTCGCCATTCTGCTCAAGAAACTTGTTGGTCCGGCTGAAGTGCCCGCAGCCCAAAAACCCGCGATACGCCGACAATGGCGACGGATGCACCGATGTCAGCACCAGGTGCTTGGTCGCGTCGATCAGCTTCTGCTTGCCCTGGGCATGGGCGCCCCACAGCAGGAACACCAGGTGCGGCTGATGCTCGCTGACCACCTCGATCACCCGGTCAGTGAAGAACTGCCAGCCCTTGCCCGCATGGGCATTGGCATTGGCGCGCTCCACAGTCATGGTGGTGTTGAGCATCAACACGCCCTGGTCAGCCCAGCTTTGCAGGCAACCGTGGCTGGGGATGTCGATATTGAGGTCGCGCTTGAGCTCTTTATAGATGTTGACCAACGACGGCGGCGCCGGCACGCCCGGCTGCACCGAGAAACACAGGCCGTGGGCCTGGCCCGGGCCGTGGTAGGGGTCCTGGCCGAGGATCACCACCTTGACCTTGTCCAGCGGCGTGGAGTTGAGCGCATTGAAGATCAACGGGCCCGGCGGGTAGATTTCCTTGCCCGCCGCATGCTCCTGGCGCAGGAACTCGCGCAGCTCGGTCATATACGGCTGCTCGAACTCCTCGCGCAGGGCGTGTTTCCAGCTCGGTTCGAGTTTGATACGGTCGTCGGAAGTCATCAGAAACACATCATGTAAAAAGAATGGGCGAACCCTAGGAAAGCCCACCCCACTTGTCAATTGATCTGACGCATAACCGGCACTTTCCCACGAAGGGATCATACTCAACGTTCAATTCACCGATTGAGGTCATGATGAATCTGCACTTCGAAGAGCTCACTGGCACAGACGGCGCCCGTATCGGCATCGCCAGCCTGGACGCGGAAAAGTCCCTCAATGCCCTCTCTCTCCCGATGATCCTGGCCCTGAGCGAACGCCTGGATAGTTGGGCCAGGGATCCGCAAATCGTCTGCGTGCTGCTGCGTGGCAACGGCGCCAAGGCGTTTTGCGCCGGCGGTGAAGTGCGCAGCCTGGCCCAGGCGTGCCGTGAGCACCCGGGCGAAGTGCCCGCCCTGGCCGCGCAGTTTTTTGCCGCCGAGTACCGCCTGGACTACCACCTGCACACCTACCCCAAGCCGCTGATTTGCTGGGGTCATGGCTATGTGCTGGGCGGTGGCATGGGGTTGCTGCAGAGCGCCGCCATCCGCATCGTCACACCGAGCAGCCGCCTGGCCATGCCGGAAATCAGCATCGGCTTGTACCCGGATGTCGGCGCCAGTTGGTTCCTCTCGCGCCTGCCCGGCAAGCTCGGCCTGTTCCTCGGCCTTACCGGCGCCCATATGAATGGTCGCGACGCCTTGGACCTGGGCCTGGCCGACCGTTTCCTGCTGGATGAACAACAGGACGAAATGCTCGAAGGCCTGCTGCAACTCAATTGGCAGGAACAGACGGCGATGCAGCTCAACAGTCTGTTCAAGGCCCTGGCCCAGGAAGCCGCCAGCCAGCAGCCCGAAGCACAATGGCTACCGCGACGCCAACCAATCGACGAATGGCTGGATGTGGGCGATGTGCGCTGCGCCTGGCGCGCCTTGAGCCAACTGCGTGAGCATAGCGACCCGCTGTTCAGCCGGGCTGGCAGAACCATGAGCGAGGGCTGCCCGCTGACCGCGCACCTTGTTTGGGAACAGATCCGACGGGCACGGCACCTGTCTCTGTCACAGGTTTTCCAGATGGAGTACACCTTGAGCCTCAATTGCTGTCGGCATCCGGAGTTCAGCGAAGGGGTTCGGGCCCGCCTGATCGACAAGGATCAGCAGCCGCACTGGCATTGGCCGGATATCAACCGCATTCCCGAAGCCGTGGTCGAGGCGCACTTTCACAAGGCCTGGGAAGGACGACATCCGCTGGCAGATCTCTCTGATTTATGACAGACGTGAGTCAACCGGCGGGCCAGGATTTTGGGGGGACGAGGGTGAACGAACAGTTGTCGGGCTGGCTGTCCGTACACACGTAGATTTCCTGGTCAAAAGGCCCGTGGGCCAGCACCCAATGGGTGGAGTCGGTCAGTGACATGCTGGCCAGGGGCTCGGGTGCCTGGAACCTGAGGTTGACCCACTGGTTGTTGGCTGCCTTGTAGGTGCAGTACTCCAAATGGCCTCGCTTGCGCTCCCCGTCCTCGGCAGGGATGAAGACCGCGCCGACAAACGTGTCCAAAAAGCCTGGAAACTCGACCTTGGGGCTTTTCCAATAACCATTGTCACTTTGAAAATGGCCAGCCTTGCGCTTGATCGACGAGGGGTATGGGCAACCGAACTCTACGCTGGCGTGAGCGAGTGGGAAAAACCCGAAGATAAAAACGATAAGCATCCGGCTAATCATGTGTCATTCCGTTGAGCTACTGAGCAATTGCCACTCAGTAGAGTCCTAGAAAGACACTTAAGATAGCTGTTAAATATGACAGCCTGGACAGACGGTCACCCACAAAAAAACGGCGCATTACGCGCCGTTTCAAGGAAAAGCTGATTTAACGGTGGCCGCCACGACCTGAGCCATGACCGCCACCCCGGCCATCTCCCCGGCCATGCCCCCCATAACCCCGGTGATCACCCCAACCCTGATTGGGATATGGCCGGTAGCCTGCCCTTGGCCCGGCCTGATAGTAACGGGGGGCCGGCTGGTAATAACGCGGCGCCGGGTAATACCGTGGTGGCGGTGCGTAATAGCCGCGCCGGTACTGGTAAGACGGGCCGCCACCGTAATAATAGACCGGCGCGGGCGTGGTATAGATTTCGGATCGATAGTAGCTGGAGCCTCCACCGTAATAAGGCACGCAGGCAGAAAGGGTCAAGCCGAGCACAGCTGTGATGAGCAATCGACGATACATGGCGGCCTCCTGGACCGCGGAAGAGCACACACCAGCGACGCTGGGAGGCGCCAGACAGCTTTCACTGACTGACAAAGGATCAGACCTCAAAAACCGAATCTGGTGCGATTCGGACATGGCTTGATACATGTACATCAAACAACCTTTCGCGCCATCACAGTGCAGTCGCGCACCACGACCATGCACAACAACGCCCTGACACCCCTCTCCCCCGCCACGCGCCCCTTTAAAACGGCCCTTGCCTGACTTGGCACGACTCTCGCTTTACCTCTTCCCGTGCAGGAGTCATCACAGGTTCGCGGCACCACAATTTGCAATGGCTGACTAGGGTTCCGGCTCGCATAGGCGAGTGGCTGGTCCGAGAGTTGGCGACCTCCAGTTGAGGTTACACGGCGGGATAAAAGCCCGGGAGACAAGCCACCGTTCACGGTGCCGCGTTGCTCCTGTCCGCCCTTGATCAACTGGAGAAGCATTCATGCCTTCGATACGTCTACCCGCCTTGCTCGCCGCTGCCTTCACTGTCCTGGTGAGTGTGCAGGCCCCGGCTGCGCCCAAAGACCACTTCAGCGTGTGCTGGACCCTTTACGCCGGCTGGATGCCCTGGGAGTACGCCGGCAGCCAAGGCATCCTCGACAAGTGGGCGAAGAAATACGCCATCAAGATCGACATGGTGCAACTCAACGACTACGTCGAATCCATCAACCAATACACCGCCGGCCAGTTCGATGGTTGCACCATGACCAACATGGATGCCCTGACCATCCCCGCTGCCGGCGGTGTCGAAAGCACCGCGCTGGTGGTCAGCGACTTCTCCAACGGCAACGATGGCGTGGTGATCAAGGGCCAAGGCAAAACCGTCGCCGACCTCAAGGGCATGCACGTCAACCTGGTGGAACTCTCCGTCTCCCACTACCTGCTGGCACGGGCCCTGGACTCGGCCGGCCTGAGCGAAAAAGAGCTGAAAGTGGTGAATACCTCCGACGCTGATATTGCCGCGGCCTTCAACACCGATCAGGTACAAGCCGTCACCACCTGGAACCCGATGTTGTCTGAGATCAAGGCCAAGCCCGGGACCAGCCAAGTCTTCGACTCCAGCAAAGTGCCTGGCGAAATCATGGACATGATGGTGGTCAACACCCAGGTCCTCAAGGACAACCCGGCCCTGGGCAAGGCTCTGACCGGTGCCTGGTTCGAAGTGGTGGCGCTGATGAACGCCCAGACCGCCGCCGGTACCAGCGCCCTTGAACACATGGCCAAGGCGTCCGGTACCGACCTCAAGGGGTTCCAGGCGCAGTTGGGCACTACCAAGCTGTTCGCCACCCCCAGGGAAGCGCTCGACTTCGCCACCAGTGCGCAGTTGCCAGCGACCATGGGCAAAGTCGCCGAGTTCTCTTTTGCACACGGCCTGCTCGGCGAAGGCGCCCGGGACACCAATGCCGTGGGCATGACCTTCGCCAACGGCGTGACCCGCGGCGACACCGCCAACCTCAAGCTGCATTTCGACCCCGGCTACGTGCAGATGGCTGCCGACGGCACGCTGTAAGAGGACACGCCCATGCGCCTGATCAATCGCCATCCGGATCGTTCCAGTCGCCTGTTGTTGGTGCTGCTGCCATTCGCCCTGCTGTTGCTTGCCTATTTCGTGGGTTCGGCCGAACGCCTGGCCGAAAACCCCAACGACAAGCTGCTGCCCAGTGCCGGGCAAATGAGTGAGGCGGTGAAACGCCTGGCCTTCACCGCTGACACCCGCACCGGCGAATACCTGCTGTGGCAAGACAGCGCTGCAAGCCTGCGCCGCCTGGCCATCGGCCTGGGCATCAGCGCCCTCGCCGGCCTGTGCCTGGGCATGGCCGCCGGCACCTTGCCGTTGTTCGGGGCGCCGCTGTCCCCCTTGCTGACGGTGCTGTCGATGGTACCGCCACTGGCGATCCTGCCGATTCTGTTCATCGTGTTTGGCCTCGGGGAGCTGTCGAAAGTGATGCTGATCGTGATCGGCATTACCCCCTGCCTGGCCCGTGACCTGGAGCAACGGGCGCGGGAAATACCCGTCGAGTTGCTGGTCAAGGCACAAACCCTCGGCGCCTCGACCTGGACCCTGATGCTGCGAGTGGTGCTGCCGCAACTGCTGCCTCGCCTGCTGATTTCCTTGCGCCTGATGCTGGGTTCGGCGTGGCTGTTCCTGATCGCCGCCGAGGCCATCGCTTCCACCGACGGCCTGGGCTATCGGATCTTCCTCGTACGCCGCTATCTGGCCATGGATGTGATTCTGCCGTACGTGGTGTGGATCACCCTGCTGGCGTGGCTGATGGACTGGGGTCTCAAGGCCCTGACCCGGCGTGCGTTCCCCTGGTATGAAGGAGCGCGGGCATGAGTTTTATCAGCGTCAACAATGTGTGGCAGCGCTACGGCGAGCAGGTGGTGCTCGAAGGCCTCAATCTGCAGGTTGCCGAAGGGGAGTTCTGCACCTTGGTCGGCACTTCGGGCTGCGGCAAATCAACCTTTCTGCGCTTGTTGCTCGGGCAGGAAACCGCCAGCCGAGGCGAGATCCTGTTGGACGGCCAAGCCCTCGCCGCCGAGCCCGATGCCAGCCGTGGCGTGGTGTTTCAACGCTACTCGGTGTTTGCTCATTTGAGCGTGCTCGACAATGTCACCCTGGGCCTCGAACTACCGCAGTCCGCCTTGCTGGGGCGGCTGTTTGGCAACGCCAAAAAAGCTGCGCGCGAACAGGCCGCCGCGTTGCTGCACAAAGTCGGTCTCGGCCACGCCCTGGACAAGTACCCGGCACAGCTGTCCGGCGGCATGCAACAACGTCTCGCCATTGCCCAGGCGCTGATCATGAAGCCCCGTGTGTTGCTGCTGGATGAACCCTTCGGCGCTCTCGACCCCGGCATTCGCAAAGACATGCATCAGTTGCTGCTGGAGCTGTGGCATGAAACCCGGCTGACGGTGTTCATGGTCACCCACGACCTCAGCGAAGGCTTCAGCCTCGGTACACGCCTTCTGGTCTTCGACAAGGTGCGTGTCGACCCCCACGCCCCCGGCGCCTATGGCGCCCGTATCACCTATGACATTCCCTTGAACAGCGAGCGTCGCAAGGCACTCGCCGCCGAACTTGGAGCGACTTGCCAATGAACGATGCCACTCAACTGTTCCCACCGTTCGCCGAAGAAATGCTGCCCGGCGGCGGCCACCGTTCCTTTGTGCTCAAGCGTGGCCAACTGCTGCGCCTGACCGATATTCGCGGTGGCGCCAATGTCAGCCTGACCCTGCTTAATGCCAATGAAAAAACCGAACGGCTGAACCTGCCCGACAGTCTCAAATGCCAACACACCGCCAAGCTCACTGCCGGCCACTGCCTGTACTCGGACATGGGCCGCGTATTGGCCGCCATCACCGCCGACACCTGCGGCTGGAGCGACAGCATCGGCGGCGTGCTCTGCGCCTCGGAGGTGGCCGAAAAGTATGGCCAGGGCCGCTTCCAGGAACTGCGTAACGGCTTCTTGCGCAACGGCACCGACAACCTGCTGGTGGAACTGGGCAAATGGGGCCTGGGGCTTTGCGACCTGTTGATGACCCTCAACCTGTTCAGCAGAGTCCGCGTGGACGGCGACGGTGGCCTGCACTTTGTACCGGGCAACTCCAAGGCAGGCGACTACATCGAACTCTACGCGCCGATGGACACCCTGGTGGTGCTCACCGCCCTGCAACATCCGATGGACCCCAACCCTGACTACGCACCACAACCTTTGAAACTGAGCTGGATGAACGCCGACAAAAGTGTCGCCGAGCACTGCCGCACTTCGCGCCCGGAAAACGAGCGCGGCTTTATCAACACTGACCGTCTGTTCGCCTGAGGCCTTGCCATGTCTATTGCACTTGCCAAACAACCGGACACCGCGATCTACCGTGCAACCATTCCCGCCGGCGAACCCTGGCTGATGGAGGTCAAGGCCGGACAGACCTTGCGCATCCTTGATCTGGAGGGCAACCAGGCGGTCGACACCCTGTTCTACAGCCTGAAAAACCCCAGGGAGCGCTACGACGTACAACGCACCCTGCGCCGGCAAAACAGCGTCTACCTGGGCACCGGCAGCGTGCTGTATTCCAACCTCGGCCAGCCAATGCTGACCATCGTCGATGACACCTGCGGGCGCCACGACACCCTCGGTGGAGCCTGCGCCCAGGAGAGCAACACCGTGCGCTACGCCCTGGAAAAACGCTACATGCACAGTTGTCGCGACAACTACCTGCGGGCCTGTGCCCATGACGGGCGCCTGGGCAAAAAAGACATTGGGCCGAACATCAATTTCTTCATGAATGTGCCGGTTACCGCCGACGGCGGCCTGACCTTCGAAGACGGCATCAGCGCCCCCGGCAAGTACGTCGACCTGCGCGCAGAAATGGACGTGATTGTGCTGATTTCCAACTGCCCACAACTGAATAACCCCTGCAACGCCTACAACCCCACCCCTGCGGAGCTACTGGTATGGAACTGAAATTCAAGCGCCTGCGTAAATGGTTGTTTGCCCTGTGCCAGTCCCGAAGCGGACAGTGCCTGCAAAAACACTGAAGCCCTGGAATCTGCGCCATGGACGACCCTGGCGCCACGCCCATTGTGCGGGACGGCCCGCATCCCAGGACAAGGCTGAGCCGTTGTCAGTCTGTGGGGTTTTGCCATGTTCAAAAAACTCTTGATCGCCAACCGTGGCGCTATCGCCTGCCGTATCCTGCGCACCTTGCGTGACCTGCAGGTCGAAGGCATCGCCGTCTATTCCCAGGCCGATGCCGCCAGCCTGCATATCCAGCAGGCTGATCAAGCCTATAGCCTGGGCGACGGTGCGGCGCCAGGCACCTACCTGTCGGTGGAAAAGATTCTCGCCGCCGCCAAGGCCAGTGGGGCCACCGCGATTCATCCGGGCTATGGCTTTCTTGCAGAAAATGCCGCCTTTGCCGAGGCCTGCGAAAACGCTGGCATTGCCTTTGTCGGACCGACCCCGCAACAACTGCGTGTGTTCGGTCTCAAACACACGGCCCGCGCCCTGGCCAAGCAGCACAGGATCCCGCTGCTGGAAGGCACTGAGCTGCTCGACAGCCTGGAGGCCGCACTGCTGGCCGGTGAGCGCGTGGGCTATCCGGTCATGCTCAAGAGCACTGCCGGTGGTGGTGGCATCGGCATGCGGGTATGCCGCGACGCCGCTGAGTTGAACGAATCCTTTGAAGCGGTCAAACGACTGGGGCAGAACAACTTCAGCGACGCCGGCGTGTTTATCGAGAAGTACATCCAGCAGGCTCGCCATCTGGAAGTGCAGGTATTTGGTGACGGTGCGGGTGAGGTTATCGCCCTTGGCGTGCGCGACTGCTCCGTACAACGGCGCAACCAGAAAGTGCTCGAAGAAACCCCGGCGCCGAACCTGCCCGAGGGCATGGCCGACGCCTTGTGTTCGGCGGCCATCAGCCTGGCCAAAGCCGTGAACTACCGCAGCGCCGGAACTGTGGAATTTATCTTTGACCGCGCCGACGGGCGTTTCTACTTCCTGGAAGTGAACACCCGCTTGCAGGTAGAGCATGGCGTCACCGAACAGGTGTGGGGCGTGGACCTGGTGCGCTGGATGGTGCAATTGGCGGCGGGTGAATTACCACCACTGCATACACTGGTGCTCAAACCCCAGGGGCATGCGATTCAGGCCCGCCTGTACGCTGAAGATCCTGGTCGGGATTTCCAACCGAGCCCGGGGCTCTTGACCCAAGTCGATTTCCCCTGCGCCGAAGGTCTGCGGATCGACACCTGGGTCGAAGCCGGTTGTGAGATCCCGCCTTATTTCGACCCCATGATCGCCAAGCTCATTGCCTGGGCGCCGACCCGTGAACAGGCACGCCTGGATCTGCACCAGGCCCTGGGCGACAGCCAACTGTACGGCGTGGAAACCAACCGCGATTACCTGCGCCAGATTCTCTTGGCCGCCCCTTTTGTCAGCGGCCAGCCATGGACCCGCTGCCTGGAAGACCTGGTCTACCACGCCGACACCTTTGAGGTGCTGAGCCCCGGTACGCAAACCAGTGTCCAGGACTATCCCGGCCGCCTCGGCTACTGGGCCGTCGGTGTACCACCGTCAGGCCCGATGGACAGCCGCGCACTGCGCCTGGGCAATCGCTTGCTGGGCAACGAAGACGGGGCCGCCGCGCTGGAAATCACCATGAGCGGGCCTCTGTTGCGCTTTAACTGCGCGGCGGTGGTGGCCGTGACCGGGGCTCCTATCACGCTGTTGCTGAACGATCAAAACGTGCCGATGAACACTGCATTGTTGATCCCCGCAGGTGCCACCCTGAGCCTGGGCATGCTCACTGGCGCAGGTGCCCGCAGCTATCTGTGCCTGCGTGGTGGCCTGCAAGTGCCCGACTACCTGGGCAGTAAAAGCACGTTCACCCTTGGGCAGTTTGGCGGCCATGGCGGGCGGGCGTTACGCGCCGGCGATGTATTGCATCTGCCACCGCTGCTCGATGCCAGTGCCGGCCAGACCTTGCAGCCACAACCACTGGCCCCAGTCCGCACACTGCGGGTGATCTACGGCCCCCATGGTGCGCCGCAATACTTCAAGCCGGAGTACATCGACACCTTCTTCGCCACCCGCTGGGAGGTGCACTTCAACTCCAGCCGCACCGGCGTGCGGCTGATCGGGCCCAAGCCGCTGTGGGCGCGCACGGATGGCGGTGAAGCGGGTTTGCATCCCTCCAATATCCACGACAATCCCTACGCCATCGGGGCAGTGGACTTTACGGGTGACATGCCTGTGATCCTGGGTCCGGATGGCCCGAGCCTGGGTGGGTTCGTATGCCCGGTGACTGTGATCGAAGCAGACCTTTGGCAATTGGGCCAGCTCAAGGCCGGTGACAAACTCCAGTTCACCCCAGTCGATCTCAAGACCGCCCGCGACCTCGCCCGGGAATGGGATCAACTGGGGGAACCGAACGTACTCCCACACTTGATCGCATCACCTGTGGTCTTGGAGATTGGCGAAGACGATACCCGCCTCGTCGCCCGTCTCGCCGGCGACACGCACCTGCTCCTGGAAATCGGCGCGCCCGAGCTCGACCTGGTCCTGCGCTTTCGTGCCCACGCACTGATGCAAGCGCTGCAAGCGCTATCCCTGCCCGGTGTGATCGACCTGACACCGGGCATTCGCTCCCTGCAGATCCACTACCAGCCCGAGCAACTGCCTCTGGCCGACCTGCTACCCCTGATCACCCGCCAATGGCATGCCGTGTGCGCCACACCCAACCTGCAAGTCCCCTCGCGCATCGTTCACCTGCCCTTGTCGTGGGACGATCCGGCCTGCCAACTGGCCATCGAGAAATACATGACCACCGTGCGCAAGGACGCGCCCTGGTGCCCAAGCAACCTTGAGTTCATCCGCCGTATCAACGACCTGGCCAACCTTGATGAAGTGCGCCGCACCGTGTTCGACGCCAGCTATCTGGTGATGGGCCTGGGCGACGTTTACCTCGGCGCTCCGGTCGCCACTCCACTGGATCCGCGCCATCGCCTGGTGACCACCAAATACAACCCGGCGCGTACCTGGACCGCCGAAAACAGTGTGGGCATCGGCGGCGCCTATCTGTGCGTCTACGGTATGGAAGGCCCCGGTGGTTATCAGTTTGTCGGGCGCACCTTGCAGATGTGGAACCGCTACCGCGAAGTGGCGGCGTTCGACGGCAAGCCCTGGTTGCTGCGTTTCTTCGATCAGATCCGCTTTTATCCGGTCAGCGGCGAAGAACTGCTGAGAATTCGTCGGGACTTCCCGCTGGGGCGTTTTGAACTGAACATCGAACACAGCCAGTTGAACCTGGCGGATTACCAGGCCTTTCTGGCGCAGCAGGCCCAGAGCATTGGTGCGTTTCGTGAACAACAACAGCATGCCTTCAACGCCGAGCGCGAGCGCTGGATCGCCAGTGGCCAGGCGCATTTCGACAGCGAGGAACTCCCCTCCCCCCTGACAGAAGACACGCCGCTTGAGGCCAACCAAGCGAGTATCGACAGCCCTATCGCCGGCAACCTCTGGCAGGTCCAGGTGACGGCGGGCGAGCACGTCGCGGCCGGTGCGGTGCTGGTTGTGCTGGAATCAATGAAGATGGAAATCCCCGTGCTCGCGCCATTCGCCGGCACAGTGCGGGAAATCCCCGTGCAACCTGGCAGTGGTATCGGCGCCGGGCAACGCGTGGTGGTGCTGGAGCGTGACTGATCTCTACTTTTCTACAGGCGGACAAGCCATGAATCTGCAACTCGATAACCTGCGCAGCGCTTACCTGAGTGGCGACATCACCCCGCGCCAACTGCTGCTGCAACTGCGGGAAAAAGCCGCACAGTTGAACCCGGACTATCACCTGTTTATCCACCTGCTCAGCGTTGCAGAACTCGAACCTTATCTGCAAACACTGGAGAGCCAGGCGATAGCTGACCTGCCGCTGTTCGGCGTGCCCTTTGCGATCAAGGACAATATCGACCTGGCGGGTGTGCCCACCACGGCGGCGTGCCCGGCATTCGCCTATACACCGTCGCGCTCGGCGACTATCGTCGAGCAGTTGATCGCCCTCGGTGCGGTGCCACTGGGCAAGACCAATCTTGATCAATTCGCCACGGGGCTCAACGGCAGCCGCTCACCGTATGGCGCCTGCCCCAACAGTGTGCTGGCGCAGTATCCGTCGGGCGGCTCCAGTGCCGGCTCTTCGCTGGCCGTCGCGCTGGGCGTGGCAAGTTTCGCCTTGGGCACCGACACTGCCGGCTCCGGTCGTGTACCGGCAGCCTTGAACAATCTGCTGGGGCTCAAAGCCACCAAAGGGCTGATCTCCACAGCGGGGGTAGTGCCGGCATGTCGCACGCTGGATTGCGTCACTACGTTTACCCACACGGCGCAGGAAGCCAGCCACCTGTTGGCGCTGACCGCAAGGCTTGACCCCCTGGACGCCTACAGTCGCCGTAACCCTGCCTGGAATGATGCTTCGGCATTTGGGGCGCCACGGCCCTTTCGTTTCGGTGTACCACGGGATCAGGACCTTGAGTTCTTCGGCTGCGAGCAAGGCCCGCGCCTGTTTCGCCAGGCCATCTCCCGCCTGATCGCCCTGGGCGGCGAGCCGGTCAGCCTCGACCTGTCACCCTTCCTCGAAGCCGCCCGCCTGCTGTATGAAGGCCCGTGGGTCGCGGAACGCTACAGCGTCGCGGGCGATTTGATGGAGCGCCAGCCTGAGGCAGTCCTGCCGGTGATTCGCGCAGTATTGGCCAAGGCGCCTGCCGTCACGGGTGTCGACACCTTCCGCGCCCAATACCGCCTGCAAACGCTCAAAACCCTGTGCGACCAGGCACTGCAAACCCTTGATTGCGTGTTGACGCCGACCATTGGCCGCCCCGTGACGCTCGACGAGTTGCACGAAGAACCCGTGCTGCGCAACGCCGAGCTGGGCTACTACACCAACTTCATGAACCTGCTGGATTACGCCGCCGTCGCCGTGCCCAGCGGTTTCATGGAAAACGGCTTGCCTTGGGGTGTGACACTGTTTGGTCGGGCGTTTACCGATCAGTACCTGCTCAGTGTGGCGCATGCGTTGCAGCGCCAGCAGGCCTTGGCTGCGCCAGCAACCGGTACCGCCAGCCATGACCGTACGCGCCTGGTGGTCTGTGGTGCGCACCTGGAGGGCCTGGCACTCAACGGTCAACTGACCCGGCGTGGCGCACGCCTGTTGGAGCGTACCCACAGTGCCGCCCACTACCAACTCTTTGCCCTCGCCGGCGGCCCGCCCTACCGGCCCGGCATGCTACGAGTGGCGCAAGGCGGCGTGGCGATTGCAGTCGAAGTCTGGGACCTGCCCAGCAGCGAACTGGGCTCCTTTGTCCACGGCATCCCCGCGCCCTTGGGCCTGGGCAAGGTGCAACTGGCCGACGGGCGCTGGGAGAGCGGCTTTATCTGCGAACCTTACGGACTCGCCGGTGCGCTCGACATCAGCCACTTCGGCGGCTGGCGCCAGTACCTGGGCAGTTTGCAATAGCGGGCCTTGGCTGTATCGTGCAAGGCACACCGGGTTCCACCGGGACTTGTCCGATACCGCCTGAACCGACCGATGACCACACCTGAACTTTGCCCTGCCTGTGGCGCCCGCAACGACTGCACCCTGGCCGACGCACGTACCGTCGACCAGGCCTGCTGGTGCTACAGCGTCAGTATCGACCCGGCGGTGCTTGAAGCGTTGCCCGAGGCACTGCGCAACAAGGCTTGCCTGTGCCCACGCTGTGCCCAGGTCGATGAGCAATTGCGCAGGGCCCAGCCGTAATGCGCGTCGACCGCTTCCTCAGCAACCTGCCCCGTTTCAATCGCCAGCAAGTGCGCCTGCTGCTGGTGGAGCGGCGGATCAAGGTCGACGGCCAAGTGGTCAGCGACCCGCATCATGAGGTGCGCGAGTTCAGCCACGTCATGGTGGACAACGACGTCCTGCAAGCGGGGAAACCGGCACGCTACTTTATGCTGCACAAGCCTCAGGGCTGTGTCAGTGCCACCTCGGACCCGCAGCACCGTACCGTCCTCGACCTGCTGGATGAGCCGGACAAGGGCGACCTGCATATCGCCGGCCGCCTGGACTTCAACACCACCGGCCTGCTGCTGATCACCAATGACGGCCAGTGGTCGCGGCGCCTGACCCAGCCCCTGACCAAACTGCCCAAGGTCTACTATGTCGAGACCGAGCAGGAGATCGGCCCGCAGTACGCGACAACTTTTGCGCAAGGTCTGTATTTCGCTTTCGAAAACCTCACCACGCAACCGGCAGAGCTAGTAGTCCTTGGCCCCAGAACGGCGCGCTTGGGCATCATTGAAGGGCGTTATCACCAGGTCAAGCGCATGTTCGGGCACTTCGATAACAAAGTGACGCGCCTGCATCGCGAACGCATGGGGCCGCTGGCGCTGGATGAACACCTGGCGCCCGGCCAATATCGGCCGCTGACCGAAGCTGAAATCCGCCAGATATGACCGTTCAGCCGATGACCAGCAAAACTTTTGGGTGAAACTTGCGACCTGGCCCGCCTCCTGCTTGAATCAAAACGCCAGCCGCCATCTGACTGGTGAGTCACCCAACCTTCCAAGAAACACATTGCCTGCCCGCACTGCTTGACGTGTGGGCCTTACAGGCAAGTTGCCCGCCATAACAACACCCGTCGGCCAGCTTCAACGGACCGACATGGGCCTCCCTTCCAGGCGTATGCCTACCTGTCACAAAGCTCGTGCAGAGTGATCTGCGCGCACCACCCGCTTGCCAGGAGTCTTATGACATGAGGCCAGAAATCGCTGTGCTGGATATACAGGGTCAGTATCGGGTTTACACGGAGTTCTATCGCGCGGACGCTGCTCAAAAGACCATCATCCTGGTCAACGGCTCCATGGCCACCACTGCGTCTTTCGCCCAGACCGTGAAAAGCCTGCACCCGCAATTCAATGTGGTTTTGTACGACCAGCCCTACGCCGGTCGCTCCAAAGCCCACAACCGCCATGAACAAATGCTGACGAAGGACATTGAAGGCCAGATTCTCCTGGAACTCATCGACCACTTCGCCGCCGAGCATGTGCTGTCCTTTTCCTGGGGCGGCGTCGCCACCCTCGTCGCCCTGTCCCAGCGGCCGCGGCGCGTGGAGAAAGCCGTGATCAGCTCATTCTCCCCGGTGATCAATACGCCCATGCGCGACTACCTGGAACGCGGTGTCGACTACCTCGGCAACCTCGACCGCCACAGCGTTGGGAATCTGGTCAACAGCACCATCGGCAAACACCTGCCGCCGCTGTTCAAGCGCTTCAACTATCGGCATGTCAGCACTCTGGCCGAACATGAATACGGGCAGATGCACTACCACATCAGCCAGGTCCTCAATAGCGACCGCCAGTGCTACCTCAAGGCCGCACGGCAGATCGCCATTCCAGTACTGTTCTTGAATGGCGAGTGGGACGAATACACCAGCGCCGAGGATGCCCGGATATTTGGGCAACATGTGGCAAACAGCAGCTTTGGCACCATCCAGGCCACCGGGCACTTCCTGGACATGGAGCACAAGGCCGCGTGCAATGACAGCCGGCAGGCATTGATGAGCTTTTTGAAACCGGAACAGTCAGTGAATCGACTGCGGTATCAGCAGGGGCAGGCCCTGCACGCACTTGCGATTTGAAAGCGAACCCTGGGTGGGCACGATGCACAAAGACTGCCCAGGGTTGCCTGAAAGATTCGGCTGACGCTCGCAACTTGCACATTTTCCAAAGAAAAACTTCAAATTGCCGCGCACATCTGGTACAAAGTCAGCCGCTCTGAGCGGGTATAGTTTAGTGGCAAAACGAAAGCTTCCCAAGCTTTAGTTGAGGGTTCGATTCCCTCTACCCGCTCCACTTCTTTTCCCTCGTTTTTCCGTATCATCCCCCACGTTTCAACATCAGCGACCAGCCCAGTAAAAACGGGGCTTTCAGCGATTCAACACGTTCCCTCGCATTCCGCCGTTTGTTTTTTCAGCCTGGAATTTCTTGTATAGCGGTTTGTAGAGTGGAGTTAGATCGAACCACGCTATACAAATGCCATGAAACGCTCCGATATCAAGTGCCTGCCCTTGGCCGATACGGTGCTGCGGTACAAGAAGCCCAATGGGAAATGGGGCAGTCTGCGGGTTTGGCGGTCAGTCGGGATGTTGCTACATCCGGGCTAACCGCTCTCCTTACATTTCGTACCCATCTCTCGAAGGTACAAATCCCACCACAGAAAAAATCCGAATCAGAATGAGTGTGGACACCGTACTGGCTAAAGGATAGCGTCCAGCTCCGATATTCAATCAGACCATCTGTGAGGGATCACATGGAGCTACTGCTCATCATTGCTGCCGCTTGCATCCTTGCGCTTTTGATTCTTCGATTCAAAGCCGCAAAGATTATTGCCAAGCTGACAGGAGACCTGCGTCAACGGGAAGAAGTGATCGCCCGGCAGCAGCATGAAAACCTCGATCTGCTAAGTCGAGTCGCAGCCCTGTCAAAGTATCAAACTATTATCGATGCCGAAGAATGGGCCAAGAAACTCATTTCCGAAGCAGAGCTCGAATTGGCAAAAGCCAAACAAGACGCCGCCCAGGAACGCCAAAGCGCCAATCTCTCTGCAAAAACCAGAATCGAGCAGTCCGAAGAAAAGCTGGAGCAAGCTAGGTTGGCTGCTGAACGTATTATCGAGTTGGCCAACAAGCGAGCCGAAGAAGTTGCAGGCGAAGCCTATGCAGCGATGAACCGTGCCAAGGAGTTTGCAGAAACCGCCAAAGCAATGAAAAACATCGTCGAGGGTTATGGTGATGCGTATATCGTACCGACCTATAACCTGCTGGATGACCTGGCTGAAGAGTTCGCCTTTACTGACGCCGGGAAAAGGCTTAAAGCTGCCCGCGATGCAACTCGCTCGATGGTCAAATCAGGCAGAGCTGCAACCTGTGATTATGCTGAAGCCAATCGAAAGGGAACCGCGATCCGTTTTGTTATCGATGCCTTCAACGGCAAAGTCGACTCGATCCTCTCAAGAAACAAAGCTGACAACCACGGCAAACTGGAACAGGAAATCCTGGATGCGTTCGCGCTGGTCAACCATAACGGTACAGCCTTCAGAAACGCTCGAATTACTGACGAATACCTTGCCTCCCGGCTTGAAGAACTCAAGTGGGCAGCCACTGCACAAGCACTGAAAGACCAGGAACGAGAAGAACAACGACAGCTGCGCGAACAAATTCGAGAAGAAGAAAAAGCGCGTCGAGAATTTGAACGCGCAATAAAAGACGCCGCGAAAGAAGAAGAAACCATCAAAAAGGCGATGGATAAAGTTCTCCAGCAAGTCGCTACCGCCAACGATGCTCAACGTGCCGAGTACGAGGTAAAACTTCGAGAACTTGAAGCCAAACTCCAAGTTGCCGAGGAAAAGAACCAGCGTGCGCTATCCATGGCTCAGCAGACGAGAGCAGGCCATGTGTATGTGATTTCTAATATTGGATCTTTCGGTGAGGAGGTGTTCAAAATTGGCATGACCCGACGCTTGGAACCCAAGGACCGCATCCGCGAACTCGGCGATGCCAGCGTACCGTTTGAGTTTGACGTGCATGCAATGATCTTCAGTGACGACGCTCCAGGCCTTGAAAAGACCTTACATCGCCACTTCCTGCGTCGCCAGATGAACAAGGTTAATCCACGGAAAGAGTTTTTCCGTTTGGAGCTGACAGAAATTCGCGCCGAATTGGAAAGCCTGGGTGTCGAAACCCATTGGACCATGGCAGCCGATGCACATGAGTTCCGGGAAACTATCCGACTTGAACAGCAGATTCTAGAAAACCCGGTCATTGCGCAGCAGTGGACGCGGCACCAGCTTGAGTTTGAACCTCAGGAAGAACTTGAGGAGGCACAAGAGGTGGTATAGCAACACTGTCAGACATGTCGCGGGCATAGCTTGTTGCTCGCACATAATGCTTAGCACCTTGAATTGCATAGCCGCCAGGTCATCGGAGTCGATTAGCCGAGCGAACTCCTGCTCGATCTCGACGAGGTGGATTTTCAACTGGATTTCGGCTTCGGACAGGGTATTGAATTTCAACGCCAGTTCATCGACGGTGGTCTTGGTTTGTTCGGATAATCCGCCAGCCTAGCGCGCTCCGTTCATGGCCTCCTCGGCCTGCTTGCTGAAGGCGCTGGAGGCATGCTCCAGCTCGGAGGAGACCTGTTTGAGTAGGTCGTGGGTGGGGTCGGACATGGGTTATCCTCCCTGTAGGGTGTAGAGTTCGATCGTCGCAAACACAAAAAACTTAAGGATGAGTTAAAAATGCCTATTTCTTAATGACTAAAGAGGCTAAAGAGCCAATAAAAACCTCCATTAGAATTAAACCAAGGATGACTTTGTGTCACAGCAAAACTTCAACGACAACATCGTAAACTGGACATTTGAAAACTACGCAACACTGGCAAGCTTGGTTAGCGGCATCGCTATCTGCTTGTTAGTTTTTTACATTTATTCACGCTCTGGCTCACTGATATTTCTACGCGATTTAATGTGGCGTTTTTTCGGCGGCTCCACAAAATTTGAAACCGAAGACTACGAAAACATACGAAAAAATCTGAGAGAAGTTGAATACTACCGATTCGAGTTCAACATACCTGCACAGAACTTGGCTGACACCAAACTCGCTGAGGAATGGATCAAGAAAAATGGCTTCTGTCATAGAGATGTTGCAAGGGTAAGAAAATATATAGACTGGAAAGACTTTAACTGTAGAAGTCTCGACTTAATCTGACACCCCTCTTGAAAAAGAGCGGGGCTACCG